>JAFGHD010000009.1 GCA_016939365.1 Bacteroidales bacterium
ACATTGAAGTCATCGAAAAACATCTCATCACCGATACCGAAAAAGGGAGCTTTATAGCCCAGTGTACCCTGTGTTCCGACCGGTGTGGTGTCATTCAAAGGCCGTTTGTCGATGGCAGTCACACGGGAATAGCTCAGTTCAATAGTGGTTCCGTATCTGCCGCCCAGTTTGGTTTTCTTAGGGATGGTATAAATCACCTTACCCTGAGAAGCAAATTCTCCATTGGGTTGGGTGGCATAGGGATACATGGCTTCAAGCCCGTAGCTGTGCTGTTTGGTAAGGGGTGGTAAAAAATTGATCTCCAAAGCATTCCCTGTCTCATAGCGCCTGGATTTGAAGCTCATGTTGTCAATCCACTTTGTGGACAGGGTGATACCCAAGCCTTTGCAGGAGTATGATCCGGAAAGGTATATCGACTGTCCTTCCTTATAGATATTGTGGTTGATCGCTGAAGGGTCATTGATCTTGTAGGCATACTCACCGAGCATGTGGATGCGGCCCCGGTTCAGGTTGAAGCGGCCTGCAAAAGCGGTGACATTCTCAGGGTATTTATACAGTGAAAAGGGGTCATCCTTCTCATATTTGCTTATGACGCTGCCGCCCAGAATAATCCGGGTCTCTTTCTCCTTCCATCTGCCCACCATTTCGTTGAGAAAAAATTCGGCATCCCCGCCTTTGATGATGGCACGATTACCGTCTTCATACCTTTCCCAGAAATACCTTTGGGTACCGTAAATGCCTTTGATTGATATCCCGGGTATGGGGTTGATCCGGACCCGGATGCCGTCCACCGAGTTGTCATATCCCAGGCTCCATTCCTCATATGACCGGAAGATCAGCCCGTTGCCAAACTGCTCATAGAAATTCCCCACAGTGATCTCAAACATATCTTTCCGGTACGAGGCAAAACGGTAGGGAATCCCGCCGCCTTCATAAGCCGGATCGAAACCCACAAGCGGTTTGAGGTAATATTCGAAACGAGCCCCGGCCGTGAAATCCCCATTAGTATAGATGAAGTTCCCAAATCCGTTGGAACCCATCTTGTTCCCTCCGATCTCCTCCTCAGTGATCCCGATGTCAGGATTGGGATCATAGGTCTGGACATCCACCTGGAAATTACCATGAACCTGTCCACCGGTCATTTGCTGTGCCCGGATTCCATGTGCGGTAATCAAAAGCAGCATGAACACCGGCAATCCAAATCTGAATAAGCTATTCAAAGGGTTGTTATTTTGTATTTGTCATGATTATGTGATACTTCAGTGTCCCGAAACATTCTGTCCGGCTTTTGCCCTGCGGACGATGTCGATCAGCTCAAGTTCGGCGCCTTCCGAGAAGGAGGTATGCTCCCAGACGATCTCACCCTTTCCGTTGATGACGAACGTATGGGGGATCAGATTGACATTCATGGCCCGCTTGAAGTCGCCGTTGGGATCAAGCAATACCTCATAATCCCAGTTCTTGCCGTCGACGGTAGGCATCACCTTGTCGGTACTCCTTGAGTCGTCTATGGATACAGCGATCAGTTTCACCCCGGTCTCATCAACCCATTCATCGTACACTTCAGAAATGGATGTCAGCTCCTGGATGCAAGGTTTGCACCACAGGGCCCAGAAGCTGATGATCATGGGATTGCCGTCGTTGAAAAGATCTTCGGTATTGAAGGATGTACCCGAAGGGGTCTTCACTTCCACGGCAGGTATCATTTTGTGGGTTTGGGGTTGCTCCTGTGCACGGGCGGTGATCAGCCACCATGGCAGGATCATAAGAAGAACAAAGTTTTTCATGCTAATGATATATAAATATGCACAGAATTCAATATCAAATGCCGGGCCAAAAATACATAAGTTACCGAAAAGAAACGGGGGGTCACTGCAAAAATTCCTCTGATCCTTCCGGTACGGACCATTATATAGTATTCATTTTCCCCTGCGGGTGGCCCCGGGCAGGCAATAAACCTCGAGAAGGCGTGCCGGTCCGGCAGGGTGCACTTCAATGACCTCTTGCGTGGCAGGCAGCAAGACCGTCTCCCCGCATTTCAACACCACTACTTCCCGGGAAGCTACGATCCTGCACCCGCCCTGAACTGCCTGAAGGATCACAAATGAGTCCAGGCCGGAGTAGTCCTTTCTGAGGGAGGCATCGCACCAGAGCAGGCGTGTGGTGAAATGCCGGTTTTCATTCAGCGTGACGGTTTCATTGATGCGGGGTTCGTACTGGGTCTTATAGGAGTCCGGGAAGCTGAAATCGATGGCTTCGAGGGCCGCACCGGTATGCAGCTCCCGTGTGAATCCCGCTGCGTCAATGCGGTCCCAGTCGTATATACGGTAGGTAATATCCGAAGTCTGTTGGATCTCGCTCAGGACGATCCCCGGACCGAGGGCATGGATCCTTCCGGCCGGGATGAAAAAGACATCATCCCCTTTCACCTTTTCAAAATTCAGGATACCGGTAAGTGACTTTTCCTCCAGGTGGCTGAGGTAGTCTGCCTTTCCAATCCTTCTGTTGAATCCGGATATCAGTTCGGCACCCTCCTCGGCTTCCATGATATACCAGAGTTCCGACTTCCCGGGCAATCCATGCCTCCGGTAGGCCAGATCATCATTGGGATGTACCTGGATGGAAAGCCAGTCGTTGGAATGGATCAGCTTGACCAGTACAGGGAACTGGTTACCGTAATGCTCATAAACCTGTTCGCCCACCAGATCGTCCATGAAGACCTCAACCAGCTCATTCAGGTTATTTCCTTTCAGATAACCGTTGATAACCTCCGACTCTTTGCCCTCCACACCCGAAACCAACCAGGCTTCCCCGATGCCGGCCACGGGGTCCGGCCTGAAATCCAGGATTTCACCGATCCTGCGCCCCCCCCATATCTTCTCCAGCAGCAGGGGTTTGAACTTGAGTGGATATAAGCCTTCCATATCGGATTTCATCGAATTGGACTGACAAAAATAGTGTTTTTAAAGTCCTTCTCTTTATATCTATCTTTGCTTCGATGAAGGATTTGTTCAAGATACTCAGGTATGCGATACCCTACTGGGGTTATGCAGGTCTGAACATACTGTTCAATATCCTGAGTGTGGTCTTCTCCCTGGCCTCCTTTGCCTTTTTCATCCCGGTGCTGGACATTCTGTTCAATAAGACTGCTGTTGTTGAAAAGCCCGAAGTTACATTCTCTCCGGGTGATCTGATACCTATCGATAAGGATCACCTCTTGGAACATTTCAACTGGCTGATCAGTGATATGATCCGGCAAAACGGTCAGGTCCAGACCCTGGTATATATCTCCCTGGCCATACTAATCCTGTTTTTCCTCAGGAATCTGTTCAGGTATCTGGCCATGTTTTTCCTGGCGACCATCCGGAACGGTGTGGTACAGGATATCCGCAATGATTTGTACCAGCGGGTGCTGATCCTGCCGTTGTCATACTATTCCGAGCAGCGCAAGGGTGACATCATGGCGAGGATGACGGCAGACGTGCAGGAGATTGAGTGGTCGATTATGACCTCGCTGGAGATGCTTTTCCGGGAGCCGATCACCATCCTCTCCTACCTTCTGACCCTCTTCCTGATCCAGCCCACCCTGACACTGTTCGTACTGGCACTGCTGCCGGTGAGCGGTTACCTGATCGGCAAGATCGGAAAGAGCCTGAAGAGGACCTCGGTCAAAAGCCAACGCAAGATGGGCGAGATCCTTTCGGTCATCGAGGAGACGATCACCGGTTTGAGGATCATCAAATCCTTTAACGCCATTCCCCAGGCAGGAGAGAAATTCCGTAAGACCAACCGTGATTACACGCGACTGATGATCCGGCTCTACCGGAAACGGGACCTGGCCTCGCCACTGAGCGAATTTCTGGGTGCCGCCGTTCTGGTCATCGTGGTCTGGTTCGGCGGAAGGATGGTGCTGCAACCGGAATCCGGACTGTCGGGATCGGTATTCATCGTGTATCTTGCCATCTTCTCACAGTTGATCCCCCCGGCCAAGGCTGTGACGCAGACCCTTTACAACATCCAGAAAGGAGCGGCCTCGGTGGAGCGTATCCGGCAGGTGCTGGATGCGGAAGAGGTAATCGTTGAAAAACCGGATGCCAAAAGCATACATGAATTCAGGGATCAGATCGAATACCGCGATGTCAGCTTCTCTTACGATGGACGGGGGCCTGTCCTCAAAAACATCAGGCTGACCATATCTAAGGGGAAAACCATTGCCGTGGTGGGGCCCTCCGGCTCCGGTAAATCGACGCTGGTCGACCTGCTGCCCCGGTTTTACGACTGCACCGGGGGAGAGCTGCTCATCGACGGGATCAATGTGAAGGATTATATCATTTCAGAGGTCAGGAACCTGATGGGTATCGTCACCCAGGAGTCCATCCTCTTCAACGATACCGTTTTCAACAATATCGCCTTCGGCAAACCGGATGCTACGGAGGAAGAGGTGACCGAAGCGGCCCGGATCGCCAATGCTCATGAGTTTATCACGAAGATGGACATAGGGTACCTTACACCGATCGGTGACCGGGGAGTCAAGCTTTCCGGAGGGCAGCGCCAGCGGCTCAGCATCGCACGTGCCGTATTGAAAAACCCGCCCATCCTCATCTTTGACGAAGCCACATCAGCCCTGGATACTGAATCCGAACGACTGGTACAGGATGCCATCATCAAGCTGCTGCAAAACAGGACTTCGGTGGTCATTGCACACCGCCTCTCCACCATACAGTTCGCCGACGAGATCATCGTTCTTCGGGAGGGTAAGCTCGCAGAAAGGGGAACGCATGAAACACTCCTTGAAAAAGGAGGATTGTACAGGAAGCTTTATGACCTTCAGACCTTCAAGAGATAGTACCGGTTACTCCAGCCGGAGATTCCAATGACCGGAGGAGGTGGTTCTGAAGCCGACAACACCATAAATCTGGTTGATATAAAGCTCCTGCGGCCTCCGCTCCTGCATCCAGTAATAGACACCGCCATAGGTGGTTTTATTCAGTTTTATGGAGGGCAGGTATTTGGCATATTCGCCATATTCCCACTCGGCCGTTTTGAAAACCACCTTCTTAACCGTGTTGGAGTAATAAAAACCATCCGATAGGGTGACATGCAACTCATCCCAGTCACCGATCGCACCCTTGCCCCGCTTCAGGAGATAAGTGATCTCGTAATCCGAGTTCAGCGAAGTGAATACCAGCTTCAGGCGCTCCATGTCGGCATAATAGTCCTCCTGTACCTTGAAAAAACCTTCCTGATCGGTCTTGTAGAGTACATTTTCATAGTACCTCTGGATGCCCGTTCCGGTGAATTCCAGCTCGCTGGTATCCATGTCGAAGGTCACCGATTCATAGCCGCTGAAGGGGATCCAGGCGAGGGATGAGGTTCTCAGGTATTGTGTACCCGAATTGACGGATTTGGGTTCGCATGACGACAATCCGGTCATCAATCCGGGCAATACCAGAAAAACTAGTGTCCTGAAGCGCAGCATGGTGTTCTTTTTTTGCTAATGTACGATAATTTTCTTACGGTGTACGATATCGCCTGCCTGAATCTCCAGTATGTACAAGCCGCCGGGGAGGCCGCTGACATCCAGGGCTTCCTGTCCATGGACATTCGGGACAGGGTAATCCGTGCAATAACTGATCCCTTCCACGTTTTTCAGGTTAATCCGGTTGATGACGGTTGACGGTTCATCCCAATATATCCACAGGAGATCATTCACCGGGTTGGGTGCAGTCCGGAAAAGGCTCACCCTCTCGCTCTCCGCGATGCCCGGTTCCTCAAACAGGTCAAAGGATGCATCGTACATAATGTTCTTATACGTCAGTTCGTATGTCCAGGTTCCCTCCTGCTCATCCGTCAGGATGATGAAGAACCAGAGCCAGGAGGCGGTGTAGAACTGCCACGGTGAGTTCCAGTGCCAGGAATCCCAAACCGACTGGTCGGGCCTGCGGATGATAATCTCCACCTGATCGCCGGTGTCAATGTTCCTGAAGTAGCTCAGCAGGAAGATAGTATCCCCCATGACAAAGGAGGTGGATTCGTTGGGTATCTCCTGCTGGGGGCACTCAGGGAAGACGGGCAGCTTGTGGTTGGTGGTGATGCGGTTCACGCCCGGATCCAGGTATGGTATCTGATCCGCCCACCAGGATTCCGTTACGGTAATGTTGCAGGGGCCCGCGAACGGATCAATGAGCCTGTACTGAGCGTCATAGACCTCGAAATGGAGGTGGGGTGCCAGCGAGCTCCCCGAGCTGCCCACCACTCCAAGGTATTCCCCTGCAGCCACCGGGTCACCGGCCTCCTTGGGGGTGAGGGAACCTGATTTCAGATGACCGTACCAGGTCATGGTGCCGTCATCGTGCCTGAGGGCGATGGCATTCCAGGGGTCGGTGTTTTCCTCACAGTGCCGGTCGAAGTTACCGTCCTGCTTATGGATGATCACGCCAGGTGCAACGGCAACGACCTCCGTATCATCGTGGTCCATAGCATACCACGGAAATGGCCATAAGAAGAAATCCGTGCCGGAATGGTTGTATCCGCTCTCCAGGTCATAGGTCAGCTCCCCGCACTGGTAATCGGACAGATGGCCCGGGTAAAGGGTGTCATGATCCACATAGGCGGTGATCGTCCAGAATCCGGGATACGCCAGGCCCTCCTTCATGCGCAGCGGCAGGATGAATTTTGGGACGGAGGATGCGTATTTCCTCTGCAGGCCGGGGACATCATCCGAGGCCCGGGATAACCGGTGCTCAAAATTACGGGGTATTTCCCCGTAATCCTTGACATCCTTGTGCTGGGGCATCGTATAGGGCTGATATACCCCTGTTGCCGAACGGAAACCGGTGCCCGAAGGATTGGGAACGGCCGGCTCCTGTGCGGAGAGCGTCTGAATAAAAGCCAGGAATATAATGGTGCAGTCGATTACAGGGTATCTCATGGATAATGTCTTTCCTGTGCAAAGATAGAAGAGCCCGAGCAATTAAAGTAAAGTGGTTGAGCTCCTATTTTTAATGCCGAATTGACCTGATGTCTGATTTCTAATAAATTCCTAAATCCAAATCTCCAATTACAAAAGATTCATATGGTCTTTGATAGTATTCCTTTGGACTTTAATAATTAGGCATTTATAAGGTTATTTGGTAATAAGTGCAATCAGATCAATTCCTTGGTCATTTTTTCAATCTCCTGATCCTAATCGTGGTTATGGCCGTGATCACAAAACCAAACATTTGATCCCACTGGTGTGGCTTATTTCTATTACGGTTTTTCCAACCACATTTGATGCCTCCGGGATCGGATCAATTTTATTACAGATGCGTGATCCATGCAATATTGGCAGGCCCAATCCAAACCTTAAATTTTTTTATTGCAGGGTAGGATCTGATGCATGCATCCTGATAATGAGCACCTCAATGCCTGATCCGGTGCGGTATTCACACTGATATGTTGAAAAATCAGTAATCCGATCAGGTGTGACAAAAAGAAATGAGGCTAATTTGGCGGGTTGAAAATGGACACCATTTTCGTTCTTTTCCTTGCACATGGGGCAGCACACCCCGAAACCGAAGAAAGCAGCGACAGGTCGTTCCCGGATCCAAGGGAGGTGGTTAAACTCCACCCGCTGCTTTTTTCATTTTACATAGTGATACGATAATCCTTCTGGAGCCGGTGACGGTACTTCTCGGAGGCATCGAGCAACATCTGCCGGATCTGTTCCGGCTTCACTCCGCTGTCAAGCATCCGGATCACCCGTCGCTGCAGGTTCAGGCCAGTCTCGAGGAACAGGATGTTCATGGCAGTCCTGACGTCCTCAAGGTAAAGGTACTCCTCCCTCAGGGAAATGTTCCGGTGGGTGTTCTGCTCAACAAATTGTCTGGCGGCGGATATGTGCCGGTCCCCTTCTCCGGGGGAGGCTGCCCTTTTGCCGATCTGTGCACGCATTTTGATTAGTTTTTAATCATTTTTTTGATTACAATTTAATCAAAATGTGCCGGTATTAAACGCAACGGATAAAAAAATTCAACCGTTTCAGGCATGATCAACCTGACAACATCAGGACGTCTGGCACAGACCGAGTGATTCGTTTACTTCTTGATGATCTTGTAAAGCAGGCTTCTGCCTCCGGTGATGATCCTGATGAAAAAGGTACCGCTTCGCAGGTTCGATATCTCGATCATCCATCCCTGGTATGTCGTGTTCACTGTTGCTTCGTTTATTACCCGGCCGTTGACATCAACAACAGATATTTCCGCATCTGACCTCACATCTGTTAACCATTCTATGATCAACACCTGGTCCGGTGGGTTGGGAAACAGGTGGAACCGGCCGGCAGATTCGCCTTCCGCAGTGGTGAGGATAGTGATGTAATCGCTTTTATATTCCGTCATCGTATATACAAAGTTGTATCCCTGGAGGCTCACATCATACGATCCCGGCACGGGATACACGACAACGGGGTGAACCTGACTGGAGGTAGACGGAATGCCTCCTTCGAAGGTCCAGGAGTAAAAAGGTTCCGGATACCCGCCCGAAAGGTTGATGAAATGTACCGTGTCCCCTGCATTCACGACAGTATGATCGGCTGTGAAATCGACATACAACCAGGGCGGCGGCGGGTAAAGCACCTCAACCCTGTAGTTGATGACGTGATTGTCGGCATACATATGCTGCCCGAGTGCAGCAAGCCCCGGAGCGTAATCCTCCATGAAATACAGATGCAAATAAAAGTCACTGTATCTGTTGGCCGCCACCGGATAGACAAACTCGCTAAAGATGAACACCAGATCATTGTTCAGATCATAAAAATCACCCCAGGTGATACCGTTATCCGGTGAAACCCTGACCCAAATATGACGGAAATTGCACACCCCATTGTCATATGTTTCTGTAAGAGAACTGTATAACAGGCATATATGGCCGTATTCATCCATAAACAGTTGCGGCATGGTGGAAACACCGGGTGTGGGATAGGGCACAATGCTGTCGAGCAGGTTAATCACCCCGTTATTGTCGATATCCTGTGTCCAGCCGATATAATTGTAATCCTCAATAAGTTCTGAATCAGGATGGCCATAAGGATTCAACGCATTGATATTGTTTGAGAAAGGCTGCATCGTTTCGTTCCAGTAGGCGATGCCGTCCACCTTTTTTTCATACCATATGTTGGTTTGCAAGATGGATGAATATACCCTGGAGAGGCCAAAAGCAGCATGGGCCATGCCGCTGTTGTTCAGGGAAAGGGTGATGCCGCCGTCGTTGCAGTAGAAGCTGTCGGAGTTTAAGGAGAATATCTCGAAGAAGGGATATGGATTTTCCCAGACAACGGTCTTCTGCCAGGTGTTTCCGTTGTCGATGGATTTCATCAGCACCAGGTCGGTGAGGTAATCACCGGCCAGAAATGCCAGTGTGCCTGCCCTGGGGTGGGCCCAGACATACGATCCGACGGTGAATCCGAGGTACCCGGAAGGGCCGATGCCGTTGATCAGCTGGTGCTGTATTTCCCAGGTCGCACCGCCGTCTGACGACCTGGAATAGTGAATGAATCCCCTGGCCGGTTGCGCCCCGGTCGGCACAAACGATATGTCGGCAACCAGACAGAGCAGGTGGATGGTGTGGTGATCGGGCCCGGAGGTGACCACAACGGGGTGCATCAGACCGGTTCCGGGCAGCAACGACTCCTGCCAGGTACCCGTCCCCTTTACGGGGCGTCGGCATATGATCAGGCCGTTCTGTCCCTCTGAAATGACAATCTCACCTTCCGCACCCCATTGGGTGTATGACGGGTTGACCGCCCTGGCTGAGGTGATCGGCTGGATGGGCTGACTCCCCCAGTTGTTGCCGTCGTAGTAATTATAACCGATCCCCAGGTCGCTGAACTGCGGTGGTAAGAATCCCATGTTCCACACCGCACCTGCACTCCCGTCTTCAAAGCCATAGATGCGGTTCTGCATGGCCCTGGCGGTTTGCAGGTCATAAGAGGTGTTGCCGATCACAGACCATTCCCCTGTTGTGGATCCTTCCTGGCATACAGCAACATGACAGGCGGCCAGCGCAAAAAGGAAGACAAACGGTTTTTTCATATATTAATGAATCGAATAATTTAAAACATTAAAATTACTGCGATCTGTTCAGAAAGTCAAGTCAAATATTAACCCGACACTGTAACCCGACACTGTAACCCGACACTGTAACCCGACACTGTAACCCGACACTGTAACCCGACACTGTAACCCGAC
>JAFGHD010000069.1 GCA_016939365.1 Bacteroidales bacterium
CCACTGTTGTGATCGGCTCTCAGTGCTGGATAGCCCAAAACCTGAACATCGGCACCATGATCAATGGCAGCAATGGCCAAAGCGATGACGGCATAATCGAAAAATATTGCTTTGACGACAACGCTGCAAACTGTGATGAATATGGCGGCCTGTACCAGTGGGATGAGATGATGGATTACAGTACTACACCGCAAGCACAGGGTATTTGCCCGGATGGCTGGCACCTGCCGGATGACCTGGAATATTTCTTCCTTGAGCAGCATGTGGATTCTACCATTGATTACAATACAACCGGCTACCGTGGTGTTGACGGAGGCGGAAAGCTAAAAGAAGCAGGAACCACTCACTGGCAGGCTCCTAACACTGGCGCTACCAACTCTAGTGGTTTCACAGGCCTTCCCGGAGGTTACCGAAGCACGGCTGGTTCGTTCATCAATCTCACGGTCAGTGCCTTCTTCTGGTCGTCTGGCGAGAATGGGCCGGATGCGTGGAACCGGCACCTGAGCAACAATAACGTACAGGTGGCCCGGTACAGCGGTAGTAAAGCATACGGTTTCAGCGTACGGTGTATAAGTGATACAGATGTTTCAAATACCGCCCCGGTGATCCCTGCCGATCCCTCTCCCACTGATGGAGCTACTGATATTGGCATCGACACAACCCTCTCCTGGTGGTGTGCTGATCCCAATGGAGATATGCTGGCCTATGATATTTACCTTGGGACGGAAAGTAATCCGCCGTTGGTTCAGTCAGATCATCCGAACACAATGTTCTACCCGGGGACGCTGCATTATTCTGTAACCTACTACTGGAGGATCGTGGCAAAAGATAATCATGGGAATTCACAAAGCAGCCCTATTTGGTTATTTACAACAGAAGAGGCCTGGCTATGCGGTGATCTTTTAACCGATCCGCGCGACGGGCAAAGTTATGAAACCGTCATAATAGGTGATCAGTGCTGGATGGCGGAAAATATGGATATAGGAGCGATGATCCCGGCTTCCCAGGTGATGTCCGATAATGAGATCATAGAGAAATATTGCTATGATGGTGATCCGGCTAATTGTGACACATACGGAGGCCTGTATTCCTGGGCTGAAGCAATGCTATATGATACGCTGATGGGTTCTCAGGGGATTTGTCCGGATGGCTGGCATGTCCCTACAGATGTAGAATGGAAAAATTTGGAAGGAACAGTTGACAGTCAGTATCCGGTGGGTGACCCTGAATGGGATAAAATTCCCGATTACAGGGGATACGATGTTGGTCTGCTTCTTAAAGCATCTACTGGTTGGCTGAACAATGGCAATGGCTCAGATCTGTTTGGCTTTTCGGTTTTAGCAGGAGGATTATGGCGGCCTTATCAATATCTTCGTAAAGGCGAATATGCATATTTCTGGACTTCAACAAGGCATACCTTACAAAGCAGAAGCATAAACAGACAGTTTCAATACAGTTACGATCTTTCAGGAAGATGGGACAGATTGGCATCACAATATGGATACAGTGTCCGATGTATTCAGGGCGAGAATTCAACAAACTACCCACCAGTTCCTCCGGAAAATCCAGTACCACCTACTGGTTCAATTGATATTAACATTGAACTGATTTTACAATGGTCCTGCTCAGATCCGGATGGGGATACATTGGATTATAAGGTATATTTTGGAACGGATACAGATCCCACAGCCGTAACGGCCTGGAAGCCAGACACAAGTTATGTTCCTTACCCTTTAGATTATGCAACAACCTATTACTGGAAAATTGCTGCAAGGGATGCAGAACATTTTTATATTACCGAAGGCCCACTTTGGTCGTTCACAACAAAAGAAGATCCCTGCGGAACTCCAATAATAGATGTACGCGACGGAAAATCGTATAATACCATTTTGATCGGTAATCAGTGCTGGATGGTCGAAAACCTGAACTATGGTTCTGCTATTAACGGAAATCAACCAATGGAAGACAATGGTATTCCTGAAAAATATTGCTTTGAGAATATTTCATCCAATTGCGACACCTATGGAGGACTGTATCAGTGGAACGAAGCTATGCAGTATTTAAGTCACTCCGGGTATCAGGGACTTTGCCCCAATGGGTGGCATGTACCCAGCGATAATGAATGGTGTACTCTTGAAAAATACCTTGACCCGACAATATCCTGTGATACTTTTGGCTTTCGAGGAACTGATGGTGGTGGTAAAATGAAAGAAGCCGGCACAGCACATTGGCAAACACCCAATACAGGGGCCACAAACTCAAGCGGATTTACTGGACTGCCCGGGGGATTCAGAGATATATCTACTGGTTTCAGTAATTTGGGTGAGTCTGGAAATTGGTGGACTTCAGATAATCTGTATCATAATGATATCTTGTTTCGGGAATTGACATATAACAGCACACAGGTAAATCGCAATTTTATTAACCCTGAAATTGCTTTTAGTATTCGCTGCGTGAGAGGATATTACGTATCAGCACCCTATATCAAAACCTATGGTGGAACCAATGAAGATGTTCCATCAGATATCATCCTCACCACCGATGGCGGTATTGCTATGACCGGATATACCGAAAGTTTTGGAGCAGGAATGGAAGATGGGATGATCATTAAAACAGATGAAAATGGTTCTTTCCAATGGGCCAATGCTTATGGTTGGAGTGGCGAAGGTTACTTCAATGCATTAACTCAAACCAACGATGATGGATTTATCGCAGCAGGATACCACTATAACTACAACCTTGACAATTACGATATGAATTTTTTCAGAACGGAAGAGGATGGAGATCAGATATGGGCCGTGCTTTATGATATTGGGGGTAATGAAGTCATAAATGATGTTATCCGGGATTCAAATGGAGATATAGTTGCTGTTGGATACCAGGATGCAAATACTTTTGGACTGGAGGATGGAACAAGATTAAAAATGGACATGGATCATAATATTATCTGGTCATGGAATGGGGGTGGTCAGGACTCTGATATTCTAACCGGGGTTGTTGAAACGGTAGATGGAGGATATGCAGTGTGCGGCCATACAAAAAGCTTTGGGAATGGATGGTATGATATGAATTTCAACCTTCTAAACAGTGCCGGTGAATTTATAAAAGGTTATACTTATGGTGGAACAGATCAGGATTATGCATATGATCTCTGTTCAACCAGCGATTCCGGTTTTGTGCTGGTTGGTTCTACATATAGTTTTGGTGCAGGAGGATCAGATATATACTATCGCAAGGTGGATTCTGTGGGTAACACGGTCTGGGCCTACACATATGGATACGAATCATCTGATAACGGGAGATCAGTTATTGAAACATCTGATAATTGCATTGTCATCTGGGGTGATACCTATGATTCGGGACATGGTTTTGCTCAAAATTTTTGGCTTATTAAACTCACAAAAGATGGGGGGCAGATTTTGTGGCAAACGATAGTAGATATTATAACTGATTATGCTGTGGCCATTGCACAGGGGGATGATGATTGTTATTATGCATTAGGAAAAACATATTCTTATGATGGCAATTGGGATTTTGTATTACTCAAATTTACTCCTGATGGCTCCACCTGTATGATAAACGATAATAAAAAGGGATTTAAGGAATTACCTGAGGGTTCAATGATTCAGCAATTTATTGGTGATAATGCTATCATTTCTCCGGTATTACTGGATGTAAAAAGCATACCAGCGAAATTCAATACATCGAATGAAAACAATCCAAAAAAAACCATTCAACCATCGGAAGTGGTAACCCCGGTAACACCAACAGTGAATACAATTTGTGAGTGGTAACCCATTTCACTCCAGGTATTCCGGAAAAGCTTCGATCAACTCCGGCAGGTTGACCACCTCTATGCCCGGCTGCATCGACCAGCCATTAGATACCGGGGATACAACAAAGGTGACGGATGGGTTAAGGTCTTCAATAACGGAGTAGTTTCCTTTTGAAAGGCCGGGGTTCTCTGAGAGTTTGCATTCAACTGCGATCCTTTTCCTGCCGTATCCGGCAATGATGTCTATTTCAGCGCCATGACCTGTCCGGTAACAGGAATAATTCAAATGCGGGAAATTCCCGGTCAGATTGGCCAGCACCATGGCTTCCCAGGCAGCCCCGGCGCCCGGATGACCGGCAAGGTTGTTGAAGTCCGGGATGTCCAGCAATGCATTGGAAATGCCCGTATCCGTTATATACACTTTCGGTGACTTAGTGATCCTTTTCCCGGTGTTGGCAGTTGAGGGCGGAAGCAGCCTGACCATGAAGGTGGATGCAAGCAGATCCACATAGTTCCTTACGGTTTGTGAACTCACGCCCAGAGAGTTCCCTATCATGGAGTAGTTGATGATCTGTCCGTTTATATGTGCGATCATTTGCCATAACCGTCCCATGGTTGCAGGTGAAAAACCCGACCACATCAAAAGGTCTCTTTCCAGAAAGGTGGAGATGAAGTCCTTCCTCCATTCAAACGAAAGATTAAAATCTTCCTGCAGCAAACTCCTTGGGAATCCACCTTTGACCAGATATTCTTCAGTTGTTGAGATATTTTGAATTTCATTGTAAAGAAAGGGAGTCAGTCGTTTGTAGGATATCCTCCCTGCCAGGCTTTCGGAGCTCTGCCGGATCATATCCCTGGATGCTGAACCGAGGATGAGGAAATGGCCGTTGCCACCCCAGTCATCCATCAGGCTGCGGATCAATGGAAACAAGTCCGGTTTTCTTTGAATTTCATCCAGACATACCAAGGTGCCTCTCTGATTTCTCAGAAACCATTCCGGATTGTCAAGTTTCCGCAGGTCGCTCGGCTTTTCAAGGTCAAGATAAAGTGTCTTTCTGTCCTCCTTCCCGATGATATGCTTTGCCAGCGTGGACTTCCCGCACTGCCTTGGCCCTGTTACTGCTGTGACAGGATAATTCTCCAATGCCCTCAGGACATTTTCCTCAAGTATTCGTTTATAATACATTATTTTTTCAATTAACCGTGCAAATTTAAAATTTAATTTACAGTTTACGCGGCATTTAATGAGTTTTTTTATCAGCAGGATCTGGAACGGCAGCAATTTTGCCTTTCCCATATGCTCTGAACCTGGTACCTTCGTGAAAATAACTCATAGGATGATTAAATCCGGAAATTTTTTAAGTACAAAGTTCACGAAGGAGTACACAAAGGGCACCCAGTCATAATTTTACCAGAAATTCCTTATCATGGACTTTCTTTAGAAGCATGTTGTCCATCGTGGTTTTATTGAATCTGCTTTTTTGATAAATTAGCGCCTGATTCATCCTGATTTGAAAGGTTGCCTCATGAAAAACTTCTTACTTTTCAGAGCCTTTCTGCTGATGGTCCTGTTCACAGCAGTATCTTCAGGTATTATGGCTGAACCTGTTTCACCCCTCCTTGCGGAACAGGCTGCACACTATGCTCTTGCAAGGTATAAACCGGAACCCTCCTTCCGGCCTGCGGAGGTAAGCATGCATTATGATCGAAAGGGCGACCTGCTTTTCTATGTCTTCATCCTCGATCCGCAGGGATATATTGTGGTTTCGGGCGATACCGACCTGCCGCCGGTCATCGCCTATTCATTCGCTTCCGGTTTTTCGGGTGAACAGCCGGAGCCGGATATGCTGGAAAAACTGCTGGTCAGGGATATGAGTCTCAGGAAAGCCAATATCCACCTTCTGCCGGAAGAGATGATACAACAGCGTCATGTTTCCTGGCAGGAGATCGCTGAGGAGGTTTCCGGGAAGGAGGTGGGTCGTGAATTCCAGCAGTGGCCTGAACCCGGAACCACCACCACGGGCGGATGGATCGAGACACTCTGGAAACAAACCAGTCCTTACAACATGTATTGCCCCCTGGATCCGGTGACGTGGAACCGGAGCCTTGCCGGATGTCCCGCCGTCGCCATGGGCATGATCATCGATTATCACCGGACGATCCATAACACTTCGTTCTCCGATCCGGATGATTATTATCATAACTATTCCGGAAGACAATACTGGATCGACGATGATTATGAATATACCGACTTCCCTCCCTTCCCGGCACTCAATGAGTTGCTTGAGACGTTAGAGTCACATTATGTCAACCAGGTTCCACTTACAAACAGCGACCAGGCCGCCCTGATCTTTGCCTGCGGTGTGGCGGCCCATCAGGTATATACTTCGAGCATTTCCGGTACGTTCGGTCTTCAGTATGCCCACCAGGGGTTCCTGAAATTCCAGTTTGAGGATGCCACCCTCATATGGGCAGAGGATACCACCGTATATACCCGGCTTTCCGAAAATATTAAGAATGCATTGCCTGCCCAGATATCAGTCCGTGATGAGGCGAATACAATGGGTCATAACGTGATCGTCGATGGATACAATACCGATGATTATTATCATGTGAATTTCGGCTGGGGTGGCTCATATAATGGCTGGTATCTGCTTCCGCAGGAGTTCCCTTACGGCCTGACTGTTCTGAAAGGGGTCATAGTGGATATTGGGCTTTTCCAGGGCATCACTCTCGATCTGAAGGTGTTTCTGGAAGGGCCTTTCAACGGTACAGGGATGAACAGTTTCCTCAATGCCTGGCTCCCGCTGAACCAGCCTTTCTCCTCACTACCCTGGAACTACCCGGGAACCGAATCAGTGTCTTTCATACCAAATCAGGATATCGTGGACTGGATACTTGTTGAACTGCGTGAGACAACAGGAGGCGCCCAGAATGCCAGCCTCAGCACCCGTATTGCCAGGCAGGCCGGATTCCTGCTCAACAACGGCAGTGTCGTTGCCCTGGATGGCACCAGCCCGTTGCATTTCCCGGTTACCGTCACGCAGGAGCTGTATGCACTGATCTGGCACCGTAATCATCTGGGCATCCTGTCCGCTTATGATCTGACCGGAAATAACGGAGTTTATAATTACGACTTCTCCTCAGCTGCATCACAGGTGTATGGGGGCCCTCTGGCCTGCAGGTTCCTGGATGAATCCCTCTGGGGGATGATTGGCGGCGACGGCAATGCCGACGGACAGGTCAATAACCTCGATAAGAACGGTGTCTGGGGACAGCAGGCGGGACAGTCGGGTTACCTGCCCGGTGATTTCAACCTCGATGTGCAGGTCAACAACAACGACAAGCTGGAGATTTGGGCACCCGCCAGCGGAATGGCATGCCAGGTGCCCAATTGACCTGAGTAATCCGGGATCGCTGCCTGATACCCTCTGATAAAATGAAATATATTGCCCGGAAACCCTGAGCCAATGATTGTTGAATCAGGGTATTGTTTATTTTTGTCCTTAACTTGACACCATGATTGTAATCACAATCAGAACATTATTATGAAAAAACTATCATTGATCATCGCCATTCCAGTGATATGTCTCATTTCACTGGATGGGCCGGCACAGACAGGGAATCAGGGACTGCCGGTTCCCGGCAAGTCTTCTGAAGTTGACAAGCGTATTGACAATATGGGTTACTGGCTTAGGATGGCCGAAAAAGGGCTTGTGCCTTATAATCCTGCCGTACCGGTCAGGCCGGAAGAATTTAAGGGTACCATGATCCGGATCAGGTCGGTTCCGCAGGATTCGCCTGATATTCCTGTTACCAATACCGGGAATACTACACAGAGTGAGAATTCCATTTTCGCAGATCCCACGGATAATGCCCATGTGTTGAATTCAAACAATTCGACAGACTGGAACGGCAGTACCGTGAGCGGTCTATATGGTGCAGATTATCTTTATTCCAACGATTACGGTACAACCTGGGCCGGAAGCATTTCGGGCGCCGGTGGCAGCAATTCAGGGGACCCGGCAGCCGTCATCGGACTGAACGGCAGGAGGTTCATCGGATTCATCTACAATCAGGGACAGGCCATTTCCTGGTCGGACAATGACATCAACTGGACGCGTGTGGTGGTTGCTACGGTTCCGTCCTGGTGGCCGCTGAACCTGCTGGATAAGAACCATCTATGGATCGACAACAGCCTGGTCAGCCCTTATGCCGGGAATCTGTATGCCGGCTGGACGCGTTTTCAGCTGCTCAGTGCCGACGATGGCCAGGTGCAGCTTTGCCGTTCGAGCACAAATGGCACCTCCTGGTCCTCACCGGTCAACGTGAGCAGTTCGCTGCCCTCACCCAACGCACTCAGCCAGGGCGTGAACATCAGCACAGGGCCCAACGGCGAAGTGTATGCCGCCTGGGCGGTGTACGAAAGCACCAGTGTGCTTGACGAGAAGGCAATCGGGTTCAATAAGTCGACGAATGGCGGTTCATTCTTCGGAACCGCGACCAAGATCATCACGAACATCAAAGGCATCAGGAATACAGGTGTGAACAAAAGCATGCGCGTCAATTCGTTCCCCTCCATGACGGTCGATATCAGCGGCGGCCCGAACAATGGAAATATCTATGTCGTCTGGTCGAACGTCGGTACCCCTGGGATCAATACAGGCACGAATAAAAGTGTTTACATCATCCGCTCTTCAAATGGCGGTACCACCTGGACCACACCGGTACGGGTCAACCAGGGTCCGTTCCAGGAAGGCAAGGAGGCCTTCTTCCCCTGGATCACTTGCGATCCCGTGACAGGATTTCTGTATGTGATCTTCTATGATGACCGGAACACATCATCGTCATCCTGCGAGACATGGGTGGCCTTATCGGAGGATGCGGGCGCCACATGGGAAGATTTCAGGGTAAGCGATGTCTCCTTCACCCCTTCACCCATTCCCGGACTGGCCGCCGATTATTTCGGGGATTACCTGGGCATTTCTGCCAGGGGTGGCTGGATCTATCCCTGCTGGACTGATAACAGGGGCGGTGTCACGAAATCCTATGTGTCGCCATTTCAGTATCCGGTGGGCTTTGACCTGGACCTGACGGTGAACCTTGAAGGCCCGTTCAACGGTATAGATATGAGCACCGGCCTGAATATCGCCGGACTGATCCCCCTGTCCCAGCCTTACAACTCATCCCCATGGTTTTATACCGGTACCGAATCCGTCACCGCCATGCCCAATGCAGATGTCGTGGACTGGGTTCTGGTGGAGCTTCGGGATGCACCGGATGCCGTTTCGGCCACCCCGGCAACCATCATTGCACAGCAGGCTGCATTTCTCCTGAAAGATGGTTCTGTGGTAACAACCGACGGTAACTCCTTTCTCTCGTTCAATCATTCGATAATGAATTCCCTGTTTGCCGTCGTACGGCACCGCAACCACCTGGGGGTCATGTCGGCTGTACCTCTGATTAAAAACGGTGGAGTGTATTCCTATGACTTCACGACAGGCAGTGGACAGGCCTATGGCGGAAACCTGGCGCACAAGGAGCTGGCTCCCGGAGTGTGGGGCATGAGCGGCGCCGACGGCAACGCCGACAACCAGATCAATAACGGTGATAAAAACGATGTCTGGACCCAACAGGCAGGTACCGGAGGTTATAATTCCGGAGACTTCGATATGAATGGTGAGGTGAACAATGGGGATAAAAACGAAATCTGGGCACCCAACACCGGTTTGGGAGGACAAGTGCCCATATGAAGTATAAAGTGAAAAGTGAAAAGTTAAAAGTGGGGGTTCTGATATATTAAATTTTTCGATGTATACAGTATCTGCGGGATTCCGGATGGGGGGAGGGGAGTGGATTGTTTGTCTTTTGAGGTGTTGAGGAAAACAGATTAAGTTAGAATTAATTGATAAAACTCTTGATCCACCGAAAGCCAAAAACAACCCAACAGATAAACAACTCAACAGATAAACCTTAAAACCAGACAGTCCCGAAGTCAATCGGGAGTTATAACAAAAAAAAGACCATGAAAACAAAACACCTTCATGTCGTGGCGGCGATCTGCAGCCTGATGATCTGTACCGGTATCTATTCCCAGGACTGGCCCATGGCCAACGGTTGCAGGGAGCGAACCTCCTGGGCACAGAACAGTGCAGGCCTGGTATTGCCGTTTGAAAAAAGCCAGGTGATCAACTTCAGCGCTGAGGAATTATGCTATTTTGACGGAGTCATCTATGCGAGTGTTGCTTCCACGCATAATGAAGTGCGTGCCATAGATGTATCGAGTGGAACGGTAATATGGACCTTCGAGATCCCCGGCTCGGTTGGCGGAGTCGGCGTGGTTCCTGCGGCCAGCCAGGACATTATCGTGTGCGGTGGACAGCAGGGAACGGGAATTTTTGGCCTGAACCGAACCACAGGCATCCCTGTCTGGTCAAAACCCATCGGGAGTATGTACACCCGTAATCCTATGATCGACGGGAACTTTGTCTATGTTGTGACCGACAGCCTGTATTGTCTCAACCTGTACAACGGGTACACCGTATGGAATCAGGCCATATCGGGACAGCTTACACCGGCAATAGATGAAAGCAAGGTTTACGTGATGGGTAACGGTTACCTGAATGCGTTCGATAAAGCCACGGGTACACTCATCTGGCAGACGGCCACAATCGTTTATTCATTCCCGGGTATTGCCGTCGATCAGGATTATGTATATGCCGAAGGTAATACACACGTGAGGGCATACAACAAAACCAACGGTAATGTGGTATGGACGTTTGATCTTCCGGCGGGATCGCTGTCGGGTATCAACCAGGGCCCGATGGCTGTCTCAGAGGATGTGATATGCCTATCCATCTGGGATGACAGCCAGGGATTTGGGCAGGTATATGCCATCAACAGAGCTAATGGCACTTTCATGTGGCTGCGGACCCAGGATGCGCAGGGAAATTTTTCACCTATGATCGCCAATGGGATGGTCTTTGTCGTCAACTGGCAGAGTGGTAAGCTCCTCGGCTTTGATCTCCAGACCGGAACGCCCGTGTTTTCGGACGACACCGAGATATTTAGCGGCCAGCCCATCGTCGGTGATCAATACATGTATGTTTCAGGGTCGGGGAAAATAGTGAAATTCAGTGCTTTGGGCACCGGGTTCAGCGTAAAATCCCCACTTGACCAGGATCAGATGCAGATTCAGATCGCACCCAATCCGTTCTCCGGGAAAACCGGAATCCAGTATTCCCTTGCTGACAGATCGCGGGTGCAACTTGACCTGTTTCGCACCGATGGAAAGAAAGTCTTAACCCTGGTGGATGGATGGCAGGAGAAGGGCGATCACCACATCATTCTCGACGGGCAGCATCTGGCTCCGGGGATTTACATCTGTGCCATGCGGTTGAACGGAAGGGTGACGCTGCAGAAAATTTTGAATGTGCAGTAATTGCCGGTAGATGATTTCCAGTTAAGCTGCTGAACGTTAGATTCCGGATACACCTCATTCCGGATAGCACATCCTATATATTGTTGCAAAGTATTATGCTTTGCAAAACTCCATTCTATCCTGTATCTCTTCATTCACGGAACCTGCTTTGGCGATAAAATAAGGATTTCCTTTACTTCCAGACAGTCAAAGGCATGAAATTAGAAGCTTTTTGCCGTGTAATTTCCTGCGAAAAGCATTATTTCAGGATATTTTATATAATTTAGCCCATTGAACAGGTGGATTTGATTCAAAGAGAGCCATTTTTGATTTTTGGCCGGTAAGACACCCTCTACCCTCCAGCAGAAGCGGATGATTCAACCGCAAATATCCTGCTATGGGTTGTTGTTGAAGTATTATACCAGTGAGAAAACCATAAAAATTTTCTGAGGATGCCAAAAACGCAAACCGCAAAACAAAGCACTATGAAACAATTTTTGTACACTGTCAGTCTGATCATTACAGGTCTGTTAATGGCTATGCAGGCCTCAGCGTTTGTCGTAAAAAGCGGAAATGTATCCGGTGAGTACTGGCACAACACCGATACCTATTATGTGAACGGAAACCTGACCGTTGATGCCGGAACCACCTTCGAAATTCAGGCGGGAACGAGAGTAAAGTTTGCTCCGGGTACATCCCTTAACGTTTACGGTACCATCATCGCTAATGGCAATTCAACTTCCAATATCATTTTCACCTCGATGGATGATGATTCTGTGGGTGAGATCATTCCCGGCTCCGACGGCAATCCGAATCCCGGCGACTGGGAGCGGATATTCATCAACGGGTACAGCAGCAGCGACGGCATTGGGTTGTTCGAGCATGTTGTTATCCGGTATGCCGGCGGTTCTTACGGTAACATCTATTTTTACTATGCAGGAACCGCATCGCTGCAGAACTGTATCATCAGGCACAGCAACAATTATGGTGTTGGCGATTATGGCGGCAATCTGGATGCCGACAACTGTGATATTTCCTACAACACTACGGACGGGATCAACAGCTATTCCTCCTCACCTGCAATTGATAATTGCCACTTTGACGCCAACGGGAACTATGCTGCCTACATCGATGCATGTTCAGGAATACTGCCATACACAAATAATACAGGTAGCGGCAACCAGATCAACGCTTTCGGCATAAGCGGGACCATCGGCCAGGACCTGACCCTCTCGGAAAGCCTGTGCGGATTCCCGTATGTGCTGGTTGGTCAAATCACCCAGGCAGCCGGTTACACCCTCACCATCCCTGCCGGGGAGATCATCAAATGCATTGGAAGCGGTGCGATGCTTCAGGTGAACGGAACGCTGAATGCCATCGGCACGGCTTCCCAGAACATCATTTTCACTTCACTTTACGATGATGCC
>JAFGHD010000070.1 GCA_016939365.1 Bacteroidales bacterium
GCGATCCAGACATACAGCGGAGACATGAGTGTGGGTCATAATGTGCCTGGGCTGGGCCCGCAGTCGGTGTACCTCACCGGCTACGGACTCAACGGACTACCAATACCCTACGACCAGAACTTTGACCTTGGCGGCAACTGGCCCTACGCATGGAGCAACGTTACGGGAGACGACTTCGACTGGACGATGCACACGGGATCGACACCGTCATCAAGCACAGGGCCGACAGGAGACCACACCACCGGCTCGGGGTACTATATCTACACCGAGTCATCAAGCCCCAATTATCCGGGAAAGGTTGCCATAATGGAAACCCCCGTGTTCGATATCAGCACAGCGACTGTACCCACGATGATCTTCTGGTATCACATGTACGGTGCTGCCATGGGAGAGTTACACCTGGATGTGCTCAGCGGCGGCACCTGGACCAATGATTTCATTCCGCCGATTGCAGGCAATCAGGGAAATCAGTGGAACATGATGGTGGCTGATCTCAGCACACTGAGCGGCACTGTTAAATTCAGGTTCCGGGGGATCACAGGCACTTCGTACACCAGCGACATGGCAATTGATGATTTCTCGCTGATAGATAACACCGGGACACCGGTGATGGTGGTAACTCCCACCTCACTTGATTTCGGTACGGTATGGGTGGGCAACAGCAGCAGCCAGCAGTTTACCATAGAGAACACCGGGATGGGTAACCTTTCGGGTGACATCACAACACCGGCAGGATATACGGTTGCTGAGGTGACAGACGGATTTTTACCGGGCAGTGGGTCAACCGACAACACCATCACCTTCAGTGTCCCGTTCATGATGACCAGGACATTTGAAGTCACCTTTGCACCCGTCGCATCACAGTCATATAATGGAAACATCGTTATAACAGGCAATGATCCCAATAATCCGGTATTTAATCTTACGGTGATGGGCACCGGAATGCAGCCGCCGGATATTGCTGTCAATCCCACGAGCCTGACGGCAACCCTACCCCCAAATGACAGTACAATCCAGTTGCTGACTATATCAAATGCAGGCGAGGATGTGCTGAACTGGAATTTCTACATTGTCGGAGCCGGTGGTACTGGAATCGTTGTCAATGAAGTGGTTTGTGCTGCATCTGACTGGCTGGAGCTTTACAACGGGACTACATCACCGATCAATCTTCAGAACTGGGTGTTCTATTGGACTGATACCCGCGGGTACGACGGCACACATCTCCTTCCTAACTTTATTTTAAATCCTGGCGCCTATGTGGTGCTATCGGAGGCTTCCGGAGCCAATACCCAGACCCATATTTACCTGGGCAGCAACATCATGTGGTATTCCGGGAGCGGCGGGTCTGTCTCTCTATCCAATGACAGCGGCGAAGGGATCGATTTTGTCAGATGGGGCGGGAGTACACAACAACCCCCTGCAGGGACCACCTGGATCGAAAATATACCCCTGGCTACACCTGACGACAGCCACTCTCTGGGCAGGGATGCAAACAGCACCGATACCGACAGCAGCGATGACTGGTATATGCAATTACCCTCACCTGCATTGCAGAACACCATAACCGACGACATCATCCTGCCAAAGACAGAGTCCACCGACGATCCCGATCAGTTTGCATCCAGCTACATCCCATACGGTCCGGAAACGGAACTCCCGGAAATTGAACCATGGCTGGTTGCCGACATCACTTCAGGATCGACCAGCGGAGGGGATTCCGTACTGGTAACCTTCAAGTTTATCTCGGTCGGGCTGGATACCGGCACCTACAATGCCATTGTCAAGATTTTCAGCAACGATCCGGATTTGCCGCTCATTGAGGTTCCGGTAACCATGATCGTTGATGAATCAGGGATGAAGGTGAACATAAAAGCATATCTCGAGGGTCCGTTCAACGGTACCTCAATGAACACCTTCCTGAATGTCTATGGATATATACCGCTGAGCCAGCCATTCAACACGGCGCCCTGGAACTACAACGGCACAGAGGCCGTCGCCGCCATACCCGGCATGGATGTGATTGACTGGGTCCTGGTTGAGCTTCGGGATGCCCCTGATGCCGCCAGCGCCGGAAGCGGTACCATGATCGCCAGGCAGGCCGCATTTATACTGTCAGATGGAACCATCGTCGGACTGGATGGAAGCAGCATACCGGCATTCACCCAAACGGTCAGTCAAAACCTGTTCACTGTCATCTGGCATCGGAATCACCTTGCCGTAATGTCGGCCAATCCTTTGATCCCAAGCGGAAGTATCTATTCCTATGACTTCACCACTGCTTCCGGTCAGGCTTATATGGGCCCGATCGCACATAAGGAGATCGGCCCGGGTATCTGGGGCATGGTAAGTGGGGATGGAAATTCCGACGGCCAGATATCCATGCAGGATAAGGTTGAGGTCTGGGCACCCCAGGCCGGATCAAGCGGATACCTGTTGGGTGACTTTAACATGTCCGGTAATGTGGATAACGACGACAAAATCAATTTCTGGGCACCCAATTCAGGCCGCGGAACACAGGTGCCCTATTGATTAAATGATCTCTCATTGATGAAAGAAGGAGGCTCTCCCAGGTGGATGGCCTCCTTCTTTTATTTTAAAAACAGCTGTTTTGCCAAAGGATTCAGAAATATGATCCAATTTTTATTTAGAATAAATCTAATTTTTCAGCAATAGGTTCACATAGAATAATTTTATTATTAAATTTATCAGTTCATTTCATCAAGGGAGAGGTAACCTAAACTTATCATATCATGAAAACATCCAGACTAATCCTTTCTATCGTATTGGCCTTTCTGACCTGCTGTTCGCTGGTCCAGGCCGAAGAAGTGTTCTATCCGGACAGCTGGGGTGGTCCTGGTTTTACCCTGGAACGCGCCACTTCGGCTGATGTCAGGGTCAGTTTTTCTGTGACCCAAATGGTTTTTGAGTCTGTCGAGCTGGACGGGGAATCCATGCAGGTGATACGGATACCCGGGATATTCCTGTTTAACGATGAGGGAGCACCTGATCTGCCGGGCACAGGAAGGTATATCGCCGTGCCCCAGGGTGCAACCGCTTCATTGCGGATCATCGCTTCAAGGGTTGAAAAGCTGGAGAACATCAGTATTGCTCCTGCCCCGCGCATTCCCCTGGATACTGAGACCGGTCCGCTGCACTATGAAAAAAATATGGAGTTATACTCCCGGAATGCATTTTATCCGGAGAAACCGGTGATATTGTCCGATCCGGACAAGATTCGCGGTGTTGATGTCGTCATGCTCGGGATCACACCGTTCCAGTACAACCCGGTAACCAGGGAGCTACTTGTGTACCGGGATATACAGGTAGAAGTGGTCTTCGAAGGCGGTAACGGGCACTTTGGAGAAGACCGTCTCCGGTCGAAATGGTTCGATCCGATGCTATCAGATGCATTGCTCAACTGGCAATCACTGCCAGAGATCGATTATTCCAGGCCCCAGCCCCCTTCCGACACTCCTGACTATGAATATATCATCATTACACCCAATGATGCGACGTTCATTGCATGGAGTGACTCCCTGAAACGTTTCAGGACTGAGCAGGGCATCCGTACCGGAGTTGTCACAACAACAGAGATCGGCGGCAATACGACAACGGCTATCGAGAGTTATGTGAACAATGCCTATAATACCTGGGCCATCCCGCCGGTGGGCGTTTTATTGATGGGGGACTACGGAACATCTGGAAATACAGTAGTATCGCCTATCTGGGACGGTTACTGCGTGTCCGATAACATCTATGCCGACGTGACTGGTAACAGTATGCCGGATATCACCTTTGCGCGTATGACGGCGCAGAATTCCACCCATGTGCAGACCATGGTGACCAAGGTGCTCAACTACGAGCGCAATCCACCGACCAGCGCATACTTTTATTCACATCCGGTCACTGCGCTGGGATGGCAGACGGAGCGCTGGTTCCAGATCTGTTCTGAAACGGTGGGTGGTTTCTGGAAGCATGTCCAGGGTAAAACCCCTGTTAGGATCAATGCGATATACAGCGGCACACCGGGTACGGTTTGGTCAACCGCCACCAACACCTCGACAGTGGTGAACTATTTCGGACCCAGCGGACTGGGATATATCCCCGCCACACCGGCAGAACTGGGCGGATGGTCCGGCGGCACTGCGACCATGGTGAACAATGCCGTCAATGCAGGCTGTTTTATGCTTCAGCATCGTGACCACGGCGGCACTTCAGGATGGGGCGAACCGGCCTATTCCAGTTCGAATATCAATGGACTCACCAACACAGCACTGACGTTTGTGTGGTCGGTGAATTGCCTTACGGGGAAATACAACTATTCAAGTGAGGTATTTGCTGAGAAATTCCACCGTTACACATACAATGGTCAGAATTCAGGTGCCCTGGGCATCATCGCGGCATCGGAGGTCTCCTATTCCTTCGTGAACGACACCTATGTATGGGGCGCTTATGATAACATGTGGCCAGAATTTATGCCGGCGTACGGAAGCACCCCGGCACCCCGCGGCGTACTGCCCGCTTTTGCCAATTCGGCCGGAAAGTACTTCCTGCAGCAGTCTTCATGGCCCTATAACACCAGCAACAAGGAGGTGACCTACAATCTGTTCCATCATCATGGCGATGCCTTCTCCGTGGTCTATTCGGAGGTGCCTCAAAACCTTACGGTATCTCATGCTGCATCCATTCTCGCTGGTGTAACAAGCTTTTCGGTTACCGCCAATACCGGATCCCTGATCGCCCTTTCCTGTAACGGTACCCTCCTGGGAACTGCCACAGGAACAGGTTCACCCGTATCGATCACCATACCTCCGCTGAATGTGGGTGATGAAATGATCGTTACGGTGACCAAGCAGAATTATTTCCGGTATCGTGCGGTTGTACCGGTCATTCCTGCCGCAGGACCCTATGTGTCCTATGTTTCACATAACATCCACGATGCAGGAGGAAATAACAACGGTCAGGCTGATTACGGCGAACCCATCACTGTTGATGTGACCCTGGAGAACACCGGCAGCGCCACAGCAAACGGTGTTGTAGCAACACTTTCCACAACTGACACATATGTGACCATTACGGACAATACACAGTCTTACGGCAATATTCCTGCCGGAGGAAGCGCCACCCAGAACAATGCTTTTGCCTTCACAGTCGACAGCTATATCCCCGACCTGCATGTAGTGACGTTTGATCTCACCATCAACGACAATTCGGAAGCTACCTGGACATCCGGCTTTACCGTAACTCTTCACGCACCTGTTCTTACCCCGGGCAGCCTTACCGTCGATGATGCCACCGGGGGAAACGGCAATGGTATGCTCGATCCCGGTGAAACGGCCAATATCATCATCCAGACCTCCAATACCGGCTCCAGTGCATCACCATCAGCCGAAGCGGCACTCACATCCGGCAGCATCTGGATCACAATCACATACTATACCGCCAATGTAGGTGTCATTAATTCGGGAGCTACCGTGAATCCGGTCTTTACCATACTGGTGGATGCCGGTACCCCGATCGGTACTTCCGTCGATCTCAATTATCAGATCATTGCCGGCAGCTATTCCGCCAGCCAGAATTACGCCGAATCTGTCGGTCTGGTTGTGGAGGACTGGGAGACGGGTACCATGACTAAATTTGAATGGGAGACAGGAGGATCGGCAAACTGGTACATCGTTACAGAAAGCCCCTGGGAGGGAACATATTGCCTAAGGTCGGGAGCCATCGGTGACAACCAGTCCACCTCCCTGGCCATATCCTTCAATGTGACCGCCGCCGGTACGATCTCCTTCTACCGCAAGGTTTCGTCGGAAGCCAGCTATGACTACCTCAGATTCTATATCGACGGTGTCCAGCAGGGCCAATGGGCAGGTACAGTAGCCTGGGGACAGGTGAGTTACCCGGTTTCGACGGGAAACCATACCTTCCAGTGGACCTACGTGAAGGATGCCAATACCATCGGCGGCTCCGACTGTGCATGGCTTGACTACATCGTCTTCCCACCCGTCGATCCTGAAACCGCCATGCCCCTGCCCTACTCCACCGATTTCGACCTTTCAGGGGCATTGCCGGATGGGTGGAAGAACGCAATGGGAGATGATTTTGACTGGACGGCACGCACAGGCTCAACTCCCTCCAGCAATACCGGTCCCTCCGGTGACCATACCACCGGGTCAGGTTATTACCTCTATACTGAATCATCAAGCCCCAATTACCCGAGCAAAAGGGCTGACCTGGTATCACCGAAATTCGACCTCTCGGGGCTGAGCGATGCACAGGCCACTTTCTGGTACCACATGTATGGGACAGCAATGGGAACACTGCATCTCGACCTTTATGACAACGGAACCTGGATCAACGACGTGATGACACCGATTTCAGGGAACCAGGGCAATGCCTGGTATCAGAGAAGTGTAGACCTGACTTCATATGTCGGACATCAGATCAAGCTGCGGTTCAGGGGTATTACAGGAACATCCTTTACCAGCGACATGGCTGTTGATGACTTCTGGATCGGCGGCACCCTTGCTCCTTCAACAATTCTGGACCTGAAGGTTTACCTTGAAGGACCCTATACGGGTATGCAGATGGGCACCTTCCTGAACACATACGGTTACCTGCCGACATCCCAGCCGTATAATATGAGTCCCTATTTCTATACCGGCAGCGAAACGGCCAATCCGATCCCCGGCAGCGATGTGGTGGATTGGGTACTGGTTGAGTTAAGGGAAACATCCGGAACAGCCTCCGGTGCAACAGCATCCACGATGATCGGAAGACAGGCAGCCCTGCTCCTGGAAGATGGCTCCGTCGTAGGTACAGATGGGATCAGTCCGCTAGAATTCAACCTGAACATAACCGAGAATCTGTATGTCGTTGTTTGGCACCGGAACCACCTGGGTATCATATCGAGCAATCCGCTTCAAAAGGTTGGAGGTATCTACACCTATGACTTCACAGATGCCAATGGCAAAGTCTACGGAGGGAGTAATGCCCACAAGGAGATTAGCACGGGTGTGTGGGGTATGGCGGCTGGTGACGGTGACTGCGACGGACAGATCACCACGGGGGATAAAATCGATATATGGGTGCCCCAGTCGGGTATGGCCGGCTATCTGCAGGGAGATTTCAATATGAATGGCAACGTAGAGAACGGCGATAAAATCGACTGCTGGGGAGTCAATGCAGGCATGGGATGTCAGGTCCCATGATTCTGTGATAAATGACTGACCTGGTAGCGAAAGTCGGTCGAAACCAGGCTGCATTCACTCAGACCCGCTGACCGGATTACAGGAATCCTTAAAAGGTTTATCTGTACCGGTCAGCGGGTCATGTATATCATATGCCCTGATATTTCCCGCGTTCAGGATTTTCTGTAACTTTGTAAAAGTTTCGTCGGCAAACCCGCGACATGCAAAACACAGCGCTTTTGGAACCACGTTACGAATACAGGGCATTCTGTCATCATTTCGGCAAAGCAGAATGCAGGATTCGTAAACTCAGTGCTTATACCCAGTATCGTGAAGGTTCTGAGCATTACCTGCTTTCCAGAAATTTAAGCAGCATCAATATCAAGATCAGGGATGGATTGCTGGATATCAAGGAATTGATCAAAACATTCCAGGGGCTTGAGCAATGGTATCCGGTCTGTAAGATTCCATTCCCTCTGAAGATTGACGATGTCAGGGATGAAATTTTTAAACGGCTCCGGCTTGCACCCTCTCAGATCAAAAGGGATGAGATATCCGAGGCCATGCTTCTGGATGACATCATCCGCAAACACCATGAGTTGGTTACGGCATATGTTTTTAAAAAAAGATTTGGTTACGAGATCAGAGGGTGTACGTGTGAACTGGCAGATGTTTTCGTTAACGGTGCCCTGGTCAGGTCAATCGCTCTGGAATCAACACGTCCCGACGATATCCTCGAGCTAAGGCATGAACTGAACCTGGATGATTATGAAAACGTGAATTACCCCAGGATGCTCAAGGGAATAGTTGGGCTGGATCCTGTTCCCAGAGACCTGTCATTCTAACTGAAACGAATCAAGTGGCTGTTGAAAAGGAAAGAAAATTCCTGGTGATTCGTCATGATTACCGCCTGCAGGCCAAACCCGTCCTGTACCATCAGGGTTTTCTTAGTACTGTCAAGGAACGGGTAGTCCGGATCCGAATAGCTGATGCCCGGGCAACCCTCACCATAAAAGGTCTGACAGAAGGGATTTCCAGACATGAGTTCGAGTATCCTATTCCTCTGGAAGACGCCCAATTGATCCTGGAATCCCTTTGCGAAAAACCCACCCTGCGCAAGTACCGCTACCGGATCGATCATCAGGGTTTTACCTGGGAGGTGGATGAGTTCCTTGACGAAAATGAGGGATTGATCATTGCAGAGCTGGAACTGGAAGACGAAGACCAGGATTTTCCGGTACCGGACTGGATCGGAAGAGAGATTACCAGTGATCCGAGATATTACAATTCCAATCTGGTTCAAAATCCCTATTCCTTGTGGAGATCTGGCATCTGAATCAACCGTGCATGAGAAGCATGAGGAATGAAAATGACCTATCTCAGGATCATATATATTCCGTGATTTGTCAGGCAGCTAAGCTTGAGGCTTATAGAGGGGCAGCTTCACTATAAAAGTGGTCCCCTTGCCTTCCTGTGATGTGAAAGTGATTTCACCACCGGCTTCAGTGATCACGTTATGTGCGATGGCCAGGCCAAGCCCCATCCCCGATGATTTGGTCGTAAAATTCGGGGAGAACACCCTGTCTTTTTGTGCTTCCGGAATTCCGATCCCATTATCGGAAAACTCGATGACACAATCAGAGAATTTGACTTTCATTGAAATGCTTATCCTGCCGTGCTCAGGATCCCTGATGGCCTGAACTGAATTCTTAATCAGGTTATTGAATACACGGAGTATTTGTTCCCTGTCGACCAAAACCACAATGCCATATTCTTCAGGGAAGACAGCTTCAATCCTGATCCCATCGCTTTCACGGAACAGATCAATGGCACTTCTGAGGATGGGGATCAGATTGACGGGCTCAACCCGGGAGGCCGGCATTCTGGCAAAATCGGAAAAAGCACTGGCGATTACCGACAGGGCATCAATCTGCTCAATAATCGTTTGCGAAAACCTCTGCAGTCGTCTTTCCCAATCTGACGCTTTTTCATCCCATGCTTTCTTGAGATACTGGACACTGAGTTTCATCGGTGTCAGTGGATTCTTTATTTCATGGGCCACCTGTCTGGCCATTTCACGCCATGCAGTTTCGCGCTCCGATCTTGCAAGAAGTTCTGCACTTTTTGCCAGTTCATCCACCATCCTGTTATACTCCTCAACCAGACTGCCGATTTCGTCTGCGACACCCCATTCGATCTTCTCATTGGTCTTGCCAAGGCGTAAATGGCCAATTTTTTCCCTGATCAGCTGAAGAGGGCGGGAGATGTAATTCGAGACGAAAACAGCCGTAAGCACTGCGATCGCAATAAGAATTACATAAATATTTATGAAGGCCACAAGGATGTTGGAGATTTCGCCGGTAAGCTCTTCCTGCCTTGCGAAATAGGGAAGGTTGAGGAATGCGATCAATTTGTTTCTATCATTCCTGAAAGGCAGATACGCGGAGAGATATTTGTATTGTCCGATACGCTCGTGCTCAATCAACAGGGTTTTCTTTTCGAATGACATCTTGTTGAATGCCAAAGGTTCCATCTTCCTTGAAATAAGACCCCTGTCAAAGATTTCCGGCCTTGAAGTGGCTATCAGGTTGCCATTCAGGTCGTAGATGTTGATGTCGGAAAAAAATACCAACGAAAACTTGTACAAAAGATCTGCCAGGTAATTTTGAGTCTCCGGGGTTAATTGTTCTTCTGCTGCCAGCTTATGTTCCAGCTCTATCAGGACAGAATGGGCCTTCTCGCTGAGAATATCCTGATTACGTGAATCATTGAGCGAAATGATATACCATAGCGAAAACATCCCGGTCAGAAAAAAGCTTACTACGATCAGAGAAATTATAGAAGCCTGTAAACGTTTTCTGAAACCGGTGCGACTCCGGATTAACTCTCCCAGATTCCCCAGAAAAATTTGAAACAGGAGGACAAACACACCGAAAAAGACGAAGAAATAGGAAAAAGGGGCAATGATCTCAAAAATACCCGGAAGTTTACTGCTGATGATCAGGGCTGAATTCCCATCAGGCCTGACAACCAAATGATTATATCCGTTACGGTCGAATGAAAACAGGGAACTGTCCGGGAGATTGTAATTGTTTAAATGGATGCTGTAAAAGTATTTGCCAAATTTTACAGCCAATTCACCATTCTCATATCGGGCCCAGGAATACCTGGAAAGATCCCCGGAATTAGAATTCTCATCATCCATCAACAATTCGGGGTATCCCAATCCTTTAGGGATATACTTGGAAAAAAACTCAACAAAAATACATATATCAATGTTATTCGCAGCTAAAGGTTTTATGATCCCCAGATAGTTGTCATTCTCCAACTGATATTCAAGGTAGTACAAAGAATCGAATCCTGTTGGCTGGCCATTCGTTGTGATCATTCCCCGGAAAAAGTCATAGCAATTGGCCAATAGGCCTGATGGCATGATGTCAAGCAGACGTGATGAATCACACACCGTGATCTGAAATCTGTATTTCTTCCAATATTGGTGGTCAAAGTTGGTCAGAATATATCGTTTCAATTCCTCCTCATTAATGATATCTTTCGAGTATTGCCGGCACAGATCAAAAAATAGTGTATCCTCTAACAGAAGACGGTTACGGACCAGTCCATAAAGGTATTCTGCCAGGGGATCGCGTTCGTCGGCTATTCTGAGGGAGTAAATCTTACGGGCTTCCGCTTCCTTCCTGGAGTGATTGGAGTACAGAATGTAGGTCGAGAGGATGGATGCAATGATCAGGTAGAGGACGGGGGCACTGGGACGAAACCAACGGATGCTCTGCTTTTCGGATATGACTGCGATGCAGATATAGAGGATTAGTGCTGCAAATGGGATCAGTTCTGCACCCGTTATCCAGATTCCGGAAAGAAGAAATGCGATCATGAACAGGATCGGAATGGAAACGGACTTCACCTGCAAATCATCAATCAGAAGTGCGATACCCTTTAAAAGGGGTTGTGTGAATAGATACATGGAGAAAACCAGAATGGTAAAAACCGCCATTCCGGTAAAACTCATATAGGAGAGTGAGTTAATATCGTTAAGATCGAAGGATATTCCGGAGTGGAGAATCAGGTTATTCAGTATCACGAGGATTCCACTGAAGAGCATGAAGATAAATGCCAAATAAATCACCAGAAGGACGATTCTGATGGAGGTTTCTTTTCTGTGTGATTTGATGCCCGGCCGGACCCTTTTGAAGAAAACAGCGGCAATGGTCATCAGTATAAGAGAATTCACCAAGAGATCGCCGAGAGATGGAAGCAATGGCGTGAATGCAAAGGAAGCAGGACTGAATAGCGCGGTATGGTATAGAACGCGGGGTAATCTGAAAAAGAAAAGAATCGCTCTGATAATGATCACATCAAAGGAAAAGGCAAAGAAAAGGAGCCACGGTCTTTCATTGATGAAAGGAAGGCACAGATAGCCCTGCCAAAGTGCAGCAATGATGAAGAAGAAGCAAATCAGATAGATGATGAGCAATATGACAGACTGGATCGGGGACAAGGGTATTTCATCCGGAAAAACGAGTGAAAGCAGAAATTGGTCCTGGTAGTTGAAAATTTCGAATTCTCCTTTTTCACGGCTTATTTCGATGCTCTGATGGACTTTGAAATCTTTCTGAAAAGCGTTAACGAGATATTGGTTCTGATATGGATACTCATTCCTGATCAGAATAAGAAGCAACCAGAGCCTTTTATCCTGACGAAGTGGAGTCATAGTTTCATACCAACCATTTCCGGCGAAATGGAGGCCGGGAGTGGTAAGAACCGTATCGGGCAGGTGTGTTGCAGGGGTGTTGTGGTCCGACCAGTAAGTAAGTGTATCCTGTTCATAGACAAGAAGAATCATTCCTTCCGGTATCGGGTATTTGCATGACTGCATTGCAAGAAACAAACTGTCACCGGGAACGGAAGACAGCTGATCTGATTTCATTGCCAGAAACCGGACGGCTTTATTTTCCTTGGACTTTAATCTCTTTTCAAACCGGCGGGATACATTTTCAGGCTGCTGCCATGTATGAATGATTGATTCAAGTGCAATTGCGGCAATCAGGAATGCCACTGAAAGAAGTGAATAGATCAGTAGTCTGTGCTGTACAGGTCTCGGGATCATCATAGCCTGTGGCCGTTATATTTATTGGGATTTTTTTTTCAAATCATTTCAGCGGGATGGAGCAGGTATATCAGGCTGGAGTACTCGGACGAGCCTCTGGCCTTTAGATTCGATCGCCATCCATTGATTATTGCAGCCAGGGGATGGTTTTTGCCCCGTTTATACCTTTCACTCAGGTAACAAATATAATATGAATCCAGCTTCAAAGGAAGGATATCCTGGATCCGGAACCCATATTTATCCGCCAGGTGGTTGAAGGAGGTACGTTCAAAATGATAAAGATGCCGGGGGAGATCATAGGCAGCCCAGTAGGGTCCATAGTTCCGGGCATCCCACGAAGAAGCATTGGGTAGTGCTATCACGATCAGGCCTGTTTTGCTTATGAGTCTTTTGATAGCGATCATCAGCTCATTGAGGCGGTGGATGTGCTCAAGGGAATGCCAAAGGGTGATTACCTGGAAAGCATGTTCTTCCAGGTGCACCATTTCTTCAGGGGCTTTCACATCCAGATGATGATTACGGAACGCATGCAACCTGGTATCCGGATCGGGCTCAATTCCTATAACATCCCATCCCTTGTTCCGGCACTCTGCCAGAAATTCGCCGGTACCACATCCGATATCAAGCAATCTGCCATTTTCCGAATACCTGCGGAGTATTTTTTCTTTTCGTATCACTGCAAATCGCCTGGCCAGGCGATAGGTCTTCTGGATAAGTCCCCGGGAGGGATGTGCGTGTGAAAGGTATTGATCTGAGCGGTAATACCGGGCCATTGCATTTTCGTATGGCCTGGGATTGGTGTATTTCAATCCGCAGGAATTGCATTTCCGTATGGTGAAGGTTTCCTTCGTAAGAAAATGATCGAGGGATTCAAGAAATGGAATGGAATCACTGCATCCGCATACCGGACAAACGGATAACCATTCCGGTGAGTTTTGTGGTTCCACGTGAAACATATTCAATGACCCAGATAGACGGCAAGGACTGAAATATCAGCAGGTGAAACACCGCTGATTCTCGATGCCTGTCCGATCGTTTCAGGCCTGTGTTTCGTCAGTTTTTCCCGGGCTTCGAATGAGAGGGCATTCAGACTCCTGAAATCCAGGTCAGGTATGATGGTCATTTCATCCAGCCTGGCGAGTTTTCCGGCAGTTTCACGTTCCCTCTCAATATAGGCATTATATTTAACGGTGATCTCGGCTTCTTCCAGACATTCCTTGTAGATAGAATCATCGGTGTCCGTTGGGACCGGATCGGGACGGAAAGACAATAAGTCCTGAATGGTGATACCGGGCCTGAGCAGAAGTGTTGAGGCCTTTGCTCTCTGACCGATTTCTCGGGATCCCCGTTCACGAAGGAGTCCGTTGATATCATCAGGTTGAAGACTGGTTTGTTCCAGCAGACGGATCAGGTGATTGATCAGTTCCTTTTTCTTTCTTACCCGTTCCATTCGTTCTTCACCTGCCAGTCCGATCTGATAAGACAGGGGTGTGAGTCTGAGGTCCGCGTTGCTTTGCCGCAGAAGGATCCTGTACTCGGCACGGGAGGTGAACATCCGGTACGGTTCATCCACTCCTTTGGTGATCAGATCATCAATCAGCACACCTATGTAAGCCTGGGAACGGCTGAGGATAAAAGGGGCCATTCCATGGATCTTCAGATGCGCATTGATGCCGGCCATGATACCCTGTGCGGCTGCCTCTTCATATCCAGTGGTGCCGTTGATCTGACCCACGAAATAGAGATTTTCGATCCTTTTGGTTTCCAGAGTGGATTTCAGCTGTAAAGGGGGGAAGTAATCGTACTCAATGGCATAACCGGGCCTGAAGATCTTGACCTTTTCGAATCCAGGCACCAATTTCAGTGCTTCATATTGAATGTCTTCCGGGAGGGAAGAAGAAAACCCGTTCACATAATATTCGACTGTATCCCATCCTTCCGGTTCCACAAAGAGCTGGTGACGCGAACGTTGGCTGAATCTTTCGATCTTGTCTTCGATCGAGGGGCAGTACCGGGGACCTATTCCCTCTATTCTTCCGGAGAATAAAGGGGAGTCATTGAATCCTTTGCGCAGGATATCATGAACCCCCCGATGTGTGTATGTAAGGTAGCAACTCCGTTGATATTCAAGGTGTGGCTGATCCAGAAAACTGAATTTTCCCGGAACCGGATCCCCCTTTTGTTCCTCCATCCTTTCAAAACTGAGCGATCTGCCATCCACGCGCACCGGGGTTCCTGTTTTCATCCGGTTTGAAATAAACCCAAGTGAATTCAGTTGTCTGGTAAGGCCTGTAGAGGCCTGCTCTCCGATCCTTCCACCGCTGAATTGTTTGGTCCCGATATGGATGATCCCATTCAGGAAGGTTCCGTTGGTAAGGATCACGCTATGGGCAGGTATTTCCAGGCCCATGACCGTTTTAACACCCACTACACGGTTATCCCTGGTGAGGATCTCTTTGACCATATCCTGCCGGAAATCAACGCCGGGAGTCTGTTCCAGCATTTTTCTCCACTCCCAGGAGAAGCGCATCCTGTCATTTTGTGACCGGGGGCTCCACATGGCAGGACCTTTTGACCGGTTCAGCATCCGGAATTGGATCATGGTTCGGTCTGTCACATGCCCGGAGTATCCGCCGAGGGCATCGATCTCACGGATGATTTGTCCTTTGGCGATGCCACCCATGGCGGGATTGCATGACATCTGGGCGATAGTGGTCATGTTCATGGTGATAAGCAGGACAGAGGACCCCAGGTTGGCAGCAGCAGCCGCTGCCTCACTGCCCGCATGGCCTGCACCCACTACGATCACGTCATATCTTCCCAGCATTGACCTCATGTTTCACGTGAAACATTACGAAATGGCGATTTCTTCAGGCCGCAAAGTTAGGTAATAATCCTCTTTCCCGTTCATTATGCGCCTTTCCCCCGGGGATGCGTCATCATACCCAAGCAGGTGAAGCACTCCATGGATCATTACCCTATGTAACTCATTTTCCAGGGATATGTTAAATTTTGAAGCATTTTCCCGTACCCGTTCCAGGCTGATATAAATATCCCCGCTGACATGCCCGGGTCGTTCTGCAAAATCAAAGGTGATCACATCGGTGTAATCTTCTTTTCCGAGGTATTCTGTGTTGATATTCAACAGGTTAACGTCAGAACATAAGATGAAATTGATAAAACCCGGTCGGCCTCCCTCCTGGAGAATGACACTGCGTATCCAGAAACGCAGTTTTTGTTTTCGCTTCACAGTGCAGAAAACATCTTCACAGAAAAAATGAATCTTCTCCCGCGGCACGTGGAATGGAGGTATTGATGATCAACTGGTTTGCCGCTTCATTGTTTTGGAGTACTGCTCCAGCTTCTTGATCCGGTCGACAGCCATCTCGTGGTTGATACTGGCTGTTTTGAAGATAATCTCAATTCTGCTTCCCCCTTCATGAAAACGCACTTCATCAGCCAGGGTCTTGATCAGAAACACCCCTTTGCCGGGGAAACGAACCTGACCGCTTTCGTGCTCAGGATCTGGAATGCTTTGGTAATCAAAACCACTTCCTTCATCCTTCACTGTAAAACTCAGCCCGTAGGGTTGTTTTCTGAACGAAATGGTAACAAATTTGGCCGGATCTTTATCGTTACCATGAACAAGCGCATTTTCTACCGCTTCGGTGAGTGCAACAGTAATGTTTCCGAAATAGGTATTGTTTATGTTGAAATAATCACAGATTTCATCGATGAATTTTTCGAGCGGGTTTAAATAATCCTGACCATACCTTAAGCGGATCTCTTTCTTATTTTCTTTCATCGTAAGCCTTCAAAATGGTAAAAATACTGATTCACTTTTTCCCTGTAATAAGGCCGTAGTTTGGGAGGTATCGTCCTGAGTAACTCGGCTTCGTTTTCTTTTAGTATCTTATACTCAAAAAAATCCTCCGGGTTACTGTTTTCGATATTTTTTGCCTCCCTGGATTCCCTTTTTTCTTCCATTTCACGTTGCATCTCGGCTTTCTCGGATTCCAGGAGCCGGGTCAGAATCTCCTGCTGTCTCAACAGGGTCTCTTCGGAAATCATTTTATTCACCAGATCGGTTTCGGTCCGTTCCATCTCTTGCGCAATCCTGTTTAATTCCCGGCTCTCCTGCAGCCCTCCTTCCTTTTCCAGCTCGCTGGCATAGTTCCGCAGCATATTCCTGATCGCCTCCTGCTCTGCGGCAAGCCGTGCCAGTTGCTCACTCATCGATTGCCTTGATTTGCCCTGTTCGCTGTCATTTGACTGGCCGCCAGGTACTTTCCCCTCCTTCAGCATCTGGATTCTCTGGTTCAACTGCTGTTGCATCTGACCGATCGATTTCACCGAAGGCTTCCCGCTTCCGGGTTTGGGGCAGCCGGATTTGCAAATCCCGCTGGATTGCATCTGCATCTGCATGCTCTGCATCATCTCATCCAGTGTTTCAGAAAGCAACAGGGCCAGATTGTTCAGCGAAGTCATGGCAAATTGCTGTTTCGACGCCGCTGCATCCGGTAACCGGTCATTGAGCAGGGACACCGATTGCTCCATATATCTTGAAGCCTGGGAAACCTCTTTGCTGATAAAAGGCTGGATCATGATCTGTCTTTGACTGAGGGCCGTGAGGGAATCCCTGACCATCCGGAAATCATCCTCAATCTTTTTCTGTTGCTGGATGAGCTCCAGGTACTGGGGATCGTTCATCTGAATCCTCCTGACGTCCCCGATCAGTTCTTCCTGGTCAAATGAGAGCTGAACCAGGTTTTCCAATATCTCACGCAATGATTCCATATCCTCCATCATGCCCTGCTGAAGCATCTCCTGTTGCATATCGAACAGGGAAGCGGCCATCTGGCTCATTTTCTGTGAAGCATTTTTCTGTGACCGAGAGGCCTTTTTGTTCTGTTGGCTTTGAAGCATTTCCAAGCTGTTGTTGATCTCTTCCCCGGTCTGTTGCTGCATCTCCTCCATCGGATCAAAAGTGTTCGGGAATTCCATGGCTTTATTCATCTGGTCCAGCTCCATCAGGTCTTCCCTGGCTTCTTCGAACTGTTCCTGCAACTCATTCTGTTCCCGGATCAGCTCCTCCTGGTCAGTATCCCTCTCTCCGGTCTTTTCTGAGAGCTTCTCCTGCTCCCTTGCCATATGATCAAGTCTTTGAATGGCCTCCTCCAACTTCTGCTCAAACTCAAGCTGCCTGAAAAGCTCCAGGTTCCTGTCAAGCATCTCCTCCAGCTCCTCATTGGTCATCTTCATCTGCTCCAGCATTTCACTGATCTTGTTCTTGTCGACTTCTTCCAGCATCCGTTGCAGCTCTTCAAAAAGACTTCTCAGCTCTTCATTTTCCATCAACTCCCGGAACAGCTCCTCAAGCTGTTTTTGTTTCTCGAGAATTTCCGGGTTCAGTTCGCTGAACTCCTTCTCCTGTACAGCTTTTTGCTCATTTTGTTCCGTAAAGGACTCCATCAGTTGCTGAAGAGTGGCCTGTCTGTCAAGCAGGTTCTGAATCTGTTGCCGCTCCTCCCATGAGATCTCCTCCTTGTCAATCAGTTTTCGGTTGAGTTCTTCGATATCATGCTGGAGATCCCTGGCTTCACGGATCGCTTCTTCCATTGATGCCTTGACAGACTCGTTTGCCTGTTCCGTCTGTTCCCTGATCTCATTCAGTGTCGGGGCCTGCAGGATCATCTTCACAGACCTGGCTGACTTGGGCCCGTTGATCCCGTCATTATCCCATACCTCAAAATAGTATTCAAGGGTCTCTCCGGGGCCCAGGCCTATGGATGACGCATCAAAGGAATAGAAATACTGTTGTATATTCTGTCCTGCAAGAAAAGGTATGGTCTCCCTGTTGCCTTGTACGGTTGATCCTTCGGCATCCAGACGCGAGTAGACGAACTCCATCCGGCTGAAACCATAATCATCCCGGAGCAGACCACGGAAAAAGAGCCTTCGGCGAAGAAGCGTGTCAGTGAATTCCTCGACGGTTATGGTGGGATACATGTCGGGAATGACCTGAACGGTATAGCTTAGCGAATCACGGTTGGTCAGAAAATCATTCGAGGTGCTGACACTGAACGTTGCAGATTGTCTCAAATCTCTGAAGACCTCGAATGCATTTCCCGATATTTTTTCAACCGGTATCACCTCATGACCCAGCCTGAAATGGATGTCGTCGGTATTTCTCGTGAAGAATTTCCAGGTAACGACGGTACCTTCGGGTACAATCAGATCCCCTTTGTTTTCGAGCGTTTCGTCATTACTGCCCGTATAAACCGGATAATCCAGGGTGGCTGTGAAGCTGAGCAGCATCGGTTTAGGGAGGACTCTCAATGTGAATACCGGTGTGGTAACCCTGTGTGCAGTCAGTCTGAACGAGACATCCTTCTGGATATTCATGAAATCGTAGCAGAACCGGGTGGGAGATAAACGGGTGCATCTGAATTCACTTTTTTCTGTGGAGATCATGATTTCCGATGGCAGTTCGTCACCGGTCACTTCAACGGTCAGCCTGAAATCTTCATGCTGGATCGCTTCAAGAGATTCATTGAGTATTTTGATTTCAAAGGGCAGTGGTTTTTCAAAGCGGGATTGGTGGTTCAGAAGCCTGTATGAAGGATCCCTGATCACCGCAGGTGCGGATACCAGGATGACCATTAAAACCAGCAGGGGAATGGCGGCATATTTCAGATAACGGATGTTCTTTCTGAAATCGATAGCCTGGGAGAAAGGAACAGGTCTGAGCTGTGCGGCCTTCTGGTCAATACCGGCCTGGATCAGTTCCATCTGGCTCCCGGTGATGTTTTGCATCTCGTGGAGCTGCAAGGCGTTGAGCAACCTGTCCTTTACCTCCGGAAAATGCTGTCCGATAATCCGGGCGGCCTGCTCATGGGTGATCATCTTCCCGAAGCGGTAAAGCCTGAGCAGCGGGATCAGGATAAACCGGTGCAGCACCCATAAGGTTGACAGCAAATACAGATAAAAGAGAAAGGTTCTGATGAATCTGCCAAAATGAGCAAAATATTCAAGCAGGTTCACGGTCAGGAAAAAAATGACAACAAGGGCAAGACAATAAATGCCTCCCCTCATCAGTTGGTTTTTGTAGTATTTCCTGATGAACCGATCCAGTTTACGGATCAGGATATCGTAGTGATCTGTCAAAGCGTTCAACCTGATATTGGATACCTTAGAAAAACGGTAACAATTAATGCAATATTTTGTTAATTCAGGCAAAGTTAACCACAATTTGAAACCCGGTCATCAATGCAATAACCTATGAAAAACACCTTACTTTTCCTGGGTATCCTGATCTTGCAGACAGGGCTGTTTTCGCAACAACTGGTCTTTCCTGATATGGAACACAAATGCAGCCGGGCTCATTTCGCCGGACAGTTTGCCGGGCAATCCCAGGACATCATTCAAACGCCTTTACTTCACGATTATGATGTTAAATTCTATCACCTCGATTTGCAGGTTGAAAACAACACCGTTGATATTGCGGGTAATGTGACCTTCCTTGCGGAGGTGGATGCCGCCCAACTGGACACTTTTGCATTTGATCTGCTGCATCAACTCACGGTCGACTCCGTGCTGATCAATGGAAATCCTTTTGATTTTGACCGGGTAGGTGATGAAACTTTCGTTCCGGTATCACCTGCACTGATGAACGGATTCCTGTTTTCAGCCCGGATTTATTACCACGGCACGCCTCCGACAGGAGGATTTTTTTCCGGCATATCCACGGCATATGACCCGACATGGGGTAAGAATGTGACCTGGACATTGTCTGAACCGTTCAATGCACGGCAGTGGTGGCCCTGTAAACAGGTACTCCATGACAAGGCCGATTCGGTTTGGGTTTTCCTTACCACCGATGAAAACAACCTTGCAGGAAGCAACGGGTTGCTTACGACAGTCACCCCGGTAGGTAACAGCAAACTCCGATTTGAGTGGAAATCCGGCTACCCGATCAATTATTACCTGATATCATTCGCCGTAGCTCAATACCAGGATTACAGCATATATGCCAAGCCCCAGCAGCTGATGGGAGATTCCATTCTGATAAAGAACTTCATATACGACAGTCCGGGATGCCTGGAAAATTACAAGGAAGGTATCGATATGACCGTTGAATTCCTCGAGCTTTTCTCTGATTTGTACTCCCTTTATCCTTTCAGCGACGAGAAATATGGTCACTGTCTCACTAAAATCGGAGGAGGGATGGAGCATCAGACCATGACAACCATCGGCGGATTCGGTTTCGGCCTGGTCTCGCATGAACTGGGACATATGTGGTTTGGAGATAACGTTACCTGCGCCACCTGGAGTGACATCTGGATCAATGAAGGATTTGCGACCTACAGCGATTACCTGGCCCATGAGTTCATTGTAGGCCAGAACTATCCCCAGATATGGATGGAACAGGCCCACAATTTCGTGATGTCGGCGCCGGGAGGTACGATTTATATTCCGCCGGAGGAGATTACCTACGAAAACGTCGGGCGGATTTTCGACAGCCGGCTTTCATACTACAAGGGGGCATGCATTCTCCACATGATCCGTTTTGAGCTTCAGGATGATGATTTGTTTTTTCAGACATTGAAGAACTTCCAGCAGGAGTTCATGGACAGCGTGGCTACCGGGCTGGATTTTATGGGTGTGCTGAATGTAACATCGGGCAAGGATTTCACCGGGTTTTTCGATCAATGGTATTTTGGAGAGGGTTATCCCACCTATAGCATCCTCTGGAACCAGTCAGCCGGAAACTTCAACTTCACAGCAACTCAGACCACATCCACTTCCACTACTCCGCTTTTCAAGATGCTGATGGCATATCAGATCGGATTTACTGATGGCACCGACACCACCGTGTATGTCTGCCAAACGGATCATGTAAACAGTTATTCCATACCGGTCAGCAAGACGGTCAGTAACATCGTGGTGGATCCGGACAACTGGGTACTGAACAAGGTGGGCAGCATCACCGTGGAGGCGACTGAAAATATTTCTTCATTCCGTTTTTCGCTGGGTCCCAATCCGGCCAGGGATTTGATCCGGTTACAGCCTTCCTTCCGCTCTTATCCACCTTACCAATTGACTCTGACCGGAATCAATGGAAATAAACTGTGGGAAGGAACCTTCACGGAAAATGACATCGTCCTTGATGTCTCCGGCATGAGGGAAGGGATATATTTCATCAGGCTTCGTAACGGGGACGGAGCCTATACCCGGAGGTTCGTCAAGGTCAGATGATCCTTCCGTTTGTCGGATGCACAAATCCACCCTGGATCAACCGGTGGCTTTTTTATATTTTTGTGCACCAACTTACAGATACCTATGGCCAGTCCTGTAAGAGTCAGATTTGCTCCCAGTCCTACCGGGCCGTTGCATATAGGCGGGGTACGTACGGCCCTGTACAATTATCTTTTCGCCAGGAAACACGGCGGGGCCCTGGTACTCCGGATTGAAGACACCGACCGGTCAAGACTTGTCCCCGGGGCTGAGCAATACATCCTTGATTCACTGAAATGGTGCGGAATTGATTTCGATGAAGGAGTTCACATCGGTGGCCCGTTCGCTCCATACCGGCAATCGGAGAGGAAGGAGATATATCGCGAATATGTAGGTTCATTGATCCGATCAGGTCATGCCTATTATGCTTTCGATACCCCCGAAGCACTTGAAGAGCTGCGGAGGCAACTTGAGGAAAGCAATGCGGAAAACAAAAGCTACAGTGTTGCAGTCAGGCAGCGGATGAATAACTCCCTGACCCTTCCTCCTGATGAGGTGGAACGCCTGATCAGCGATGGAACTCCCTATGTAGTCCGGTTTCTGATGCCTGAAAATGAGACTATTCGTTTTCATGATATCATCAGGGGAGAGGTGGAGGTGAGCAGCAATTTGCTGGATGATAAGGTCCTTTTCAAATCAGATGGCATGCCCACCTATCATCTTGCCAATGTGGTTGATGACTACCTGATGAAAATCACCCACGTCATCAGGGGGGAGGAATGGCTTCCCTCCCTTCCGTTGCATGTGTTGCTCTACAGGAGCTTTGGTTGGGAACGGGAGATGCCCCTGTTCGCGCATATGCCCTTAACCCTTAAACCCGACGGGAAAGGTAAATTGAGCAAAAGGGATGGTGACCGGCTGGGATTCCCCGTATTTCCCCTGGAATGGAGAAATCCTGTGACCGGAGAGTTCTCTTCGGGTTATCGTGAGTCAGGGTATTTTCCTGATGCGTTCATCAATATCCTTGCCTTTCTCGGGTGGAATCCCGGAACCGAACAGGAGTTTTATTCCATGGAGGAGCTTATCGAAGCCTTTTCACTGGAGAGGGTCGGAAAATCCGGCTCCCGGTTCGATCCGGAAAAGGCAAAATGGTATAATCACCAATACCTCATCCGCAAGGACAACAACGAGCTGGCTGCCTTATTCCTGCCCATTGTAATGGAAAAAGGATTTGAGCCGTCGCCAGAACATTTAACTGTCATCGTAGGTTTGGTAAAGGAAAGAGCTACTTTCATCAATGATCTGTGGGAGCAGTCCCATTTTTTTTTCCGCCCCCCCGCAACCTATGATCAGGAACTGGTTTCAAAGCGCTGGAAGGAGGGCACGGGAGCCACAATGCTTTTGCTTTGTGATGAACTGAAAACAGTCCCTTCATTTACGAAAGAGGCTATTGAAGCCACCACAAAAACCTTTATCGAAGGGAGTGGACTGGGTACGGGACATGTGCTGAATGCGCTTCGTCTGGCTCTTGTGGGATCGGGAACAGGTCCGGGAATCTATGATGTCATGCAGGTTTTGGGAAGGGAAGAAGTGATATTGAGGATCAGGAACGCGGTCAGTCAACTTAAATGATCAGGCCATGTCTGTGATTTCTATTGAGGGAATGGAGTTTTTTGGCCATCACGGCTGTTACGAAGAGGAAAGGACCATTGGCGGACGTTTTATGGTCGATCTGGTGATGGAAACCGATACCTCACTGGCAGAAAGCACTGACCAGCTTGCAGATACTGTGGATTACCATGCAGTTTATATGGTAGTCCGGGATGAGATGTCAAAAACCTCCCTCTTGCTGGAACACCTGGCCAGAAGGATTCTGGACCGGATCTCTGCATCATTTCCCGGAATATCTGCTGCCACGCTTACCCTGTCAAAGCTTTCCCCACCGATGAACGGGGCGGTTTCACGGGTCAGTGTAACCCTCCGGTCAGGTTCATTACCCGGTTAACGGATGCCTGATTTACCCGGGCCCACGTGAGGACGATTCTGTCAGGAAACCTTAGCTTCAGTGTCAGCAACTGCCAGAAGACTTTAATAGCGTAACCCAGATTGGTTACTTGAACTATACCTTCTATGCCCGGACTTGGGTTTAATATCCGGTGATGCCATTCATCAGAAACAGGAATTATCAGGGTGCACTTTATGGCGATATGAATAGAATTTTGTAGCTTTGCAGATGGCTGAAAAGGTCGCGTGGCTGAGTGGCCAGGCAGAGGTCTGCAAAACCTCGTACAGCGGTTCCCTGCCCGCCGCATCAAGTTTGAAGGCTGTGCTTTCGTTTGGACC
>JAFGHD010000071.1 GCA_016939365.1 Bacteroidales bacterium
CCCCGTCGCCTTCTGGGCCTTCCGGAACAACATGCAGGAGAACACCATGGGTATCTTCACCCTCGCCGCCGTATGGTTCATTCTCAGAGGGCTGATCACCGGGCGGCAGCTGTACCTGAACCTGGCAGCCGGAGGGGTGATGATTTTCCTGGCTTCCTTCTCGAAAGGCGTCCCCGGGCTCTTTCCCCTGGCCGTGCCGTTCTGGTGGTGGGTTACCCGCAGGGGAGTGCCGTTTGCCCGGGTGGTTGTGTGGACGTCTGTATTGCTGCTGATCCCGGCAGCCATTTACGCCCTGCTGATGCTCCACGAGCCGGCCCGATTAAGCCTGACGCATTATGCCCAGGCGCGGCTGCTGGGCCGTATCCACGACGCCCACACCGTGGAATACCGGTTCCATATCGTCCTGCGGCTGCTTCAGGAACTGCTGGTTCCGCTGGCTTTGACACTGGTCATGCTGGTCATGTTCCGGCTCCGGCGCATCCCCAACCGGATCGACAGCGCCTGGCGCAGCAACATGATCCTCCTGCTGCTCACCGGCTTGTCGGGTTCCCTGCCGCTGATGCTCACCCTGGTGCAGAAGGCGTTCTACTTCGCCCATGCACTCCCCTTCTTCGGCCTGGGACTGGCCATGGCCATCGCCCTGGGAACGACCTGCCTGATCTCCGGAATAAGGACCGGCCGCCGGCCATTTAAAACATTCACAGTCATCACAGCGGTGATACTCGCCGGTGTCATCGTCTTTTCAATGATGCAGCATGGAAAATACATCCGGAACAAAGAGCTTCTGGAGGACGTCTACAGGCTCGGGGAGGTCATTGCTCCCCGTTCACTGATATCTATCGACCCGGAGATGTGGAACCAGTGGGACCTGCAGTGCTACCTCGTGCGGCATTTCAACATCAGTGCCGACCCGGGCGATACCATGCATCCCTGGTACCTGCGCAATAAAAGCACCATGGAAAATACCCCCGAGGGATACCTGAAAACGGATGTGAACCTGAACCTCTACTCGCTGTTCATCCAGACCGGAAAATAAAGCATTGACCAAGCCTGAATAATGAAAGGGAGTGCCCATTCCGTAAGGTCTCTATTACGGGTTGCGTACCCGTTTGATCACAACAAAGATTTAAGTAACGGTGCGCCCTTTGAAATAGTGGCCCCGAAGTAACCCGCAGGAAGATAAGGGGCATACATTCAGGGAACCGTAGGTTTTCCAAAAGTGAATCCTTGATCCACAGCGTCACTGTACAATTGATCCGGTCAACCAGGGATTTCTTACGGTCACACTGAGGAATTCCATTTAAACTTGAGGCATCTGTGTCCCATCTTCATGGGTCATCCTGCTTCAGGGACCGACAACAGCCTAATTTATTGCCCGGTTTTCTGTTCGAGGGCCTCCAGTCGGCGGTTCATCTCTTCCAGTTGTCTCCTCAGCCGGTTGTTCTCATCCTCCAGGGAGATGATCCGTTCATTCTGGGCTTTCACATTCTCGTTGGTATAGAGGACGATCTTGTCGTAGTTGATCCCTTCGGGTTGTCCGTTCTCATCGTACCACACCAGCCTGTCGAGTCCTGCGGCATCGAACTCCTCGGCGATGTAGCCGATCTCCCACACGTCCGGTATCCCGGGCCGGGTATAGGTTTTGGGAGTGACTGTCAGTAACCTGGCAAAATCGTCATCAATGGCACCGATGTTCTCTTTATAGCGCATGGAGGAGTTGTCGTAATAGAACTGGCCGGTGACATCATCCCATTGAATATTCTTCTTGTCGCCAAAAGGCAACGTGGTGACATACAGACCGCCTGTGACCTTCAGGGTGCCTGACTGCTCGATCGTTGCCAGGGTGGTGCCGTTATACCTGAAATCGAGGTTGCCGGCTCCGGCCCAGTTGAAATATGCGTGGCTCCCGCCATGGCTGAGCTCCAGATATTTCGTTTCAGTGGCATCGCTGGCCCCCCTGATGATCCCGACCACTGAAAGCGGCCTTGAGGGAGTGATTGTGCCTATGCCCAGGTTCCCTGAAACAGTAGCGTTGCCGGTCACCTTGACATTTCCGAAGAAATACCCTGACCAGACCGTGTTGTCGGCATCGCGGTAAGCAAGCATACCCCGTGCAGCGCCTCCGCTGATCGCCCCAATCACACCGGCGCTTTCCGGAAAGTCAAGAAAGCTGTAACCTGCTACTCCTGCAGTATAATTATTGCCGTTCTCACAGTGTCCCTTGACGGCAGCATCTATCCCGGTCACAGCCCAGGATGTGCCGCCGTTGGCAGCCAGTGTGCCTCCATACCTGTATCCGTAAAGACAGGTTTTGTTGGCGCCAAAGTCACCGGATGGCCGTGAAAGATACAACCTGTTGTTGCCGGAACTGATCGTGGCCAATGTGTTGTTGTTGTATTGAATGTTCATATCTCCATCACCCGACCAGTTAAGTATTGCATGGCTGCCGGTATGGTAGATTTCAGAGTATTCGGTTTCATTCGATGCATTGGCCGCCCTGATGTACCCGATCACTGAAAGTTGCTGGGCCGGGGTGGTTGTACCGATCCCCACCTTACCATTGTATCTGAATGCAACCCTGTTGATCATGGAAGAGACCAATGTGTTGGGTCCGCTTGCAAACAACAGGTCGGCATTATTGTTGCCCTGATCTTTTTTATAAATATGCCATGTATATGTACCTCCCCCGTTCCGGAAGCGGATACCCTGGTTATACTGGTTGCTGCTGGTTTGCAATGTCAAACCCTGATAATCGGCATTGGAATAGATCGTCAGGTCCGTTTCCGGTGTGGTCGTACCTATACCGACATTGCCGGAGACAGCAGAATACATGTTATTGCCCGAAACAGTCCAGTCATCATCATCAGGAATATTCGTCAGTCCCGAACCGTTTCCCGTGATGGTGCCGGTCACTTTGACATTCCCGTCGAAATACCCTGCCCAGGTAAAAGAACTCTCATCCTTATATGCCAAAAACCCCTTGACCGTTCCGTCATTTTTGGCACCCACAACCGCAGCGCTTCTCGAATGGTAGAGGTTGCTGTAACCGGCCATCCCGGCAGTCCACATATTCCCGTTTTCACAGTAAGCCTTAATGGCAGCGTCTATAGCTGTTGCACTCCAGCCATCCCCTCCTGAATAACCGGTTCTGTAGGTGTAAAGGCACGATGTACCGGCGCTCAAACCGTTGTTTACACGCGGAATATATAATGCTGCATCTCCTGCACTCA
>JAFGHD010000072.1 GCA_016939365.1 Bacteroidales bacterium
GAATTTTTCTGGGGAGAGCTCATCATTGATTCAACGGGCACAATATATAAAAAGGAATTCAGACCCGTAGGTACTAATGGGCAAAGCAAAATGGTCAGGACATTTGACAGCAAGTCCATTGTGGGTACCGGATTAATAGAGGGTAAAACAGACTGGGTTATCTATCTCTACAAGATCAATGAAAACCTTGTCCATGATACCATGTATCCGGGAACCTATACCTATGATTCTTTATGCCCGTATCCGATAACATCAGGCCAGATTGATATTTCGGATTGCCTCATCGTGACCGGCATCGGTGAAATCCCCACCCCGCAGGAGTACTATGCCGGCCTGCAAAACATCCTAATCAGGGTCTTTCCCAACCCGGCCAGGGGGGTGATCACGTTTGAGTTTGAGCATACGGCACACCACACTGATCTGGAGCTTCGTTGCATCAGCGTGATGAGCAACCGGGTTCACCGGGAGAAGCTGTACCCCTCCCAGGGTGCAAGCCGGGTGGATGTCAGCGCCTGGCCGCCGGGCATCTACCTGGCCGTGGTGCTGAGCAACGGCCGGCCCGCAGGCAGGACGAAGTTTGCGGTGCGGTAAACCGGCTTGTGGTTTTTTTTAGTTTGATTTGGTCAGTGTTGATCTTATGTCTGGAATAGTACGATGCTAAAATTTCTATTTCCCAATGGGGTTCCACAGATAGACCTTACAATCATTTCAGCCTCTCCGCCCCCCCCTGATGTTCTCCAGCCCCGCCGCCAGGCTCCCGATGATCCTGGCGGCCAGGACATCCCGATCGGGTAAATGTGCGTGGAAGAAGACCTCGTTGTCCCTGTCTTCCAAAGCCTGCAAGAAATCTGTCAGACAGGTGCCGAATGGTGTTCAGGTCGGTAGTGTTTATCCGCTTTCTGCAGGGATTTCAGTAGTTCCCTGTGACCGGCTTCACCGCTCCACATCGTCATTTTCCGAATAGGAGTCGGGTTCGGGTTTCGGTTTGGTGAACAGCACCTTCAGGAAAAAATAAACCGCAATACTGGTGATCACCGTAACCGAAGAGATCATGAATATCAATGCCGATGTGTTCATGATGTTATGCTTTAATGGTGCGTGAACGTTTTCTGCGCTTATATGCGATAAAGACAAATACTGAGTTAATCAGTAAAACAGTCACCAGGAGCAGCCTGGCGAAATCAATGAAGAATTTCCGGTTGATCACACTTCCCGTATAAACGGTATCGCCTGTCCTGACGGTATTCCCTTTCGAGACGACCAGCTGGTCATCCCTGTCATACCTGATGGTGGTGCTTTGCCCTTCAGGGCCTGTTATCCGGACGAAATTCCTCTTGTTTTTCACGTAAACCGAATCCACGATGCCGTCCATCTCGGCATAGAACCGGTCTGCGAAATAGTCTTTGTTGGGGCCGATCCCTTTATGCATGATCTGGCCGATGATGCTTTCGTTATGCAGCTTCCAGCCCCTCAGGCTGATCCTGCTCCATTCATCGTTCTCAGGCCGTATCAGTGAACCGAAGAAGACGATGATCAGCATAATGGGCGTGATCCATTTGATCACATATTTATAGATGCGGGGTATTTTTATATCCGCTCCGCTGGTCAGCTCCTTCCAGCCTTTCTTTATTCCGAAGATCCAGGAAAACAATATGGTTTCTATCATGGCAAAGAGCACCAGGGCGACGCTTCCCGTCCAGTAGTCGTATTCATCCAGTACGCCGTGCCGGAAAAAGAGCACCGTCGGTGTACCTAAGATCAGCACCGATGCCCCGAAGAAGAAGGCGGCTTTCGATCTTTTCCAGTTGAATTCATCACGCAGGAAGGACATATAGGGTGTTCCCATGGCCAGTGAAGAGGTGATCCCTGCAAAGAACAGCAGGCCGAAGAAGGCCAGGCCTGCAATGGCTGCCAGGGAAGGTCCCCAGTTCTGGAAGAGGAAAGGCATGGTCCTGAATCCCAGCCCAAGGCCCCCCAACGATGACAGTTCTACCACGCGGTCGATCCCGAGGTATCCGATCGAGATCGGGATGATGATGGCGCTGCCCAGGACCACCTCGGCAAATTCATTCATCCATCCGGCGGACATGGCATTCAGTGCAATGTCGTCCTTTTTCTTCACGTATGAAGCAAAACACTGGACTGAGCCCTGCCCCAGCGAAAGGGTAAAGAAGACCTGTCCGGCTGCTGCAAGCCAGACCCTGGGATTGGACAGGGAATCATAGTTGGGTGTCCATAGAAAATTCAACCCTACGGATCCGCCATATATCGCTCCTTCCTTTCCCGATTCAAGGGTGATACCCTTGAGGGCAAGGAATATTCCGAACAATATCAGCAAAGGCATCCCGATCATTGCCGCTTTCTCAACCCCGCCGCTCAGTCCGCGGCTCAGGATCCAGGAGTTCAACAGCAGGCATATCAGGAAAAAGAATACGGCTTCGAACGGTATACCGGTCGTGGAAATGCCCAGATCGGTATATTTGGTAAAAAAATCAGCTACCTGGATCTGGTCCAGCCCTTGAAACGTGCCGACCACTGAATGGAACACATAGGCCAACGACCAGCTTTCTATGTAACAATAGTAGGATGCAATGGCTATGTTTGAAAAGATGCCGAAGGTCCCCAGGTACAGCCAGAACTGCCGGCCGCCCATCTTCCTGAATGTGAACGGTGTGGTGTGATGGCCGAACTGTCCCCCATAGCGGCCGATCGACCATTCAATGAACAAAAGGGGTATTCCCAGCAGGAGGAAACTGACGAAATAGGGAATGATGAATGCCCCTCCACCATTCTGCACGGCTTGCACTGGGAACCTGAGAAAATTGCCCAACCCTACGGCATTGCCTGCCATGGCCAGGATCAATCCTACCCGGGTTCCCCATGATTCTTTGGATAAACTCATTGTGAGCGCTGGTTTTGAACAACAGATGCCTCCGAGAAGCGACTGCCGCTTCTCGCAAAAATAGTCAATGACCTTATAAACCACAAATCCGTTCAAAGTTGTTTTAATTTACAAAACTTTGTCATGCACTGACTTTTATTTCGGGCATCTTTTATATTTTTACCCCTTGATAAAAAAATAGGCGTCGTGAAGGATTACCTGGTAATTCATCCCAGTTCAAAGCAGGTGGCAGACAGTGGAATGGCTGTTGTCCTGATACTGTTGCTGCTCGCTTTGTTCACCGGCGATCCGGTATACTGGAAGGTGGCCATTGCGGTCCTTGTGCTCGACATGATCATGCCAAGGATCTTTTACCCTTTTGCCGTTTTCTGGTACAGCCTGGCGAAAATATTGGGTACTATAATATCCAGGATTTTAATTACTGTGATATATTTGATCGTTTTGCTGCCGGTGGCTTTGGTCAGGCAGATGTCCGGCAGGGATCCGCTACAGGTATCCATGTGGAAAAAGGGTAATGGATCCGTTATGAAGGTACGGAATCATTTGTATACTGCAGCAGATATTGAAAAACCATATTAGTTAAACATTATGGAATTTTTAAGAGATCTCTGGGGATTTCTGAAAGTGAGGAAGAAGTTCTGGCTGTTGCCGCTGATCGTCATCCTGCTGATATTCGGTGTGCTCATTGTCCTGACGAGCGGATCGGCCATTGCCCCATTCATATACACTTTGTTTTAGGAGAAGAAGGAGATGCCGGAAGCCATACTGGGTATTTCAGCCTATTATCATGACAGTGCCGCTGCCCTACTGGTCGACGGCCGCTTGGTGGCTGCCGCTCACGAGGAGCGGTTCACCCGCAGGAAACACGATCCCTCCTTTCCCACCCATGCCGTCAGGTATGTGCTGGATGAAGGCGGATTGAGGCTTGATGACCTTACCGCCATTGCCTTTTATGATAAGCCTTATGTGAAATTCGAGCGGTTGCTGGAGACCTACCATGCCTTTGCTCCGAGGGGTCTGAAGAGCTTTTTGTCCGCCATCCCGGTTTGGATCCGTGAGAAGCTGTTCATGAAAAGACTCCTGCGCGAGGAGCTGGAAGCCTTCGGCAAGCTCCGGGTTCCTGTATTTTTTCCGGAGCACCACCTCTCACATGCCGCATCAGCCTTTTATCCTTCTCCGTTTGAAGAGGCGGCAATCCTCACGATAGACGGTGTGGGGGAGTGGGCCACCTCCACCATCGGTCACGGGACCGGAAACCAGATCAAAAAGCTCCGGGAGCTCGATTTTCCCCATTCCGTCGGGCTTCTGTATTCAGCGTTCACCTATTATACCGGCTTCAGGGTCAACAGCGGAGAGTACAAGCTGATGGGCCTTGCACCCTATGGAAATCCCGGATCGGAAAGGGTCAAAGAGTATGAGAGGATCATCAGGGAACACCTTGTGGATATCAGGGACGACGGTTCGCTGATCCTCAATATGAGGTATTTCGAATATGCCACGGGCCTTCGGATGACGCACGACCGAAGGTGGACGGAACTCTTCGGCATTCCGCCGAGGGAGCCCGAGTCGAAGCTGACCCAGGCCTATATGGACATGGCGCTGGCCATCCAGCGGGTGACCGAGGACATCATGATGCACATGGCCCATACCGCAGCGGAACTCACGGGCTCGCGTAATCTGGTGATGGCCGGTGGTGTGGCGCTGAACAGTGTGGCCAACGGAAAGATACTGGCGGAGGGAATCTTTGACGACATGTGGATACAACCGGCAGCAGGCGATGCCGGTGGTGCGGTAGGTGCCGCCCTGGCTGCCTGGCACATCCATTCCGGGCATCCCCGGATACCGGAAAAACCAGACAGCATGATGGGCGCCCAGCTGGGCCCTGAGTACACAGCCCGTCAAATAGAAAATACAGCCGCAAAATACGGGGCACCTTATCATAAACATCCCGGTTGGGAAGAGATGGACACCCTGGTGGCAGGTCACCTGGCTGACGGCAAGGTGATCGGCTGGTTCCAGGGAAGGATGGAGTTCGGCCCCCGGGCACTCGGAAACCGCAGCATCCTCGGAGACGCCAGAAATCCCGAGATGCAGAAGAAGATGAATCTGAAGATTAAATATCGCGAGGGATTCAGGCCATTTGCCCCAACAGTGCTAGAAGAGGATATACCGGAATATTTCGAGCTCGATCGCCCCTCGCCTTACATGCTCCTGGTCGTGCCCGTGAAGGAAGAGCGACGGAAACCTGAACCGCCCGGCTACCATGAGAGGGAACTATACGACAGGTTGTACCACCTGCGCTCTGATGTGCCGGCAATCACCCATATCGATTATTCCGCACGCCTGCAAAGCGTCAGCCGCCATACCAATCCACGGTACTGGTCGCTGATCAACCGCTTCAAGGATCTCACCGGTTACGGTATCATCGTCAACACAAGCTTCAACGTGCGCGGCGAACCCATCGTCTGCACCCCCGACGACGCCTACCGATGCTTCATGCGCACCGAAATGGATTATCTCGTCATGGAGGATTGCATCTTCGATAAGAAGGAACAACCGGAATGGGCCGGCAGGAAAGATCCCACCGTTGAGTTCGGACTTGATTGAATTCCTGAGCTTCTAAAGAAAAAATGCCGGAAATGAACCGGCCCAAGTGGAGCATACCGGAATCGAACCGGTGGCCTCTACAGTGCGATTGTAGCGCTCTGCCAGCTGAGCTAATGCCCCGCAATCAGGATGCAATTTTACGAAAAAATATCACATTACAGTCATTGCCGGGGTGACTCGAAGTCATCCCGGCAATGATCATTACAGCTTCGCTGATCCAGAGTGGGAGAGGGGGGTTCAAAACACCCTCCACCCTCCTCGCTTCGCTTGGATACCTTTCTCATTTCCTTCGGCCCTGTCAGCGGTGCTGCCGGCCTCCGGAAATGAAAAAGCCCCAGGCTGCGCCGGGGGGCCGGAGGGTGTGTTGTGGGATGTACTGGATTCGAACCAGTGACCTCTGCCGTGTGAAGGCAGCGCTCTGAACCGGCTGAGCTAACATCCCGGTGCTGCAAAAATAGTAAATTGAATTTTACAAACCGCATCTTTCTCATCTCAAATGTGCAATTTCATTTTTCTTCCGTAGGGTCAGATACCCCATTTTCATTAATTTTGGATGCAATCAAAGCGAATAGTGATGAATCGTTCAAGATGTGCATTGTCGGCCATATTCGTTTTTCTGGCCTTTACTCCGCTGAAATCGGACGGATACACTGGAGAGATCAAAAGATCCTTTTCCATTCCGGGCAATTATCCCACCGGACTTACCTGGGACGGGGCCAATCTCTGGCTTGCCGATTATAAGAACGACCGGCTGTATTGCATTGATACTGCCGATGGCTCCGTCACCCGCAGCATCCCTTCACCTGGCTACTGGCCCGAAGGACTTGCCTGGGACGGTGAAGCCTTCTGGAATGCTGATGTGAAAGGCGGGCTCCCTCTTTCGGAGAACTACCACGGTGTGATATACCGGGTCGATCCGAAGAACGGTACCATTCTCCGGACCATCCAGGCACCCGGAGATACACCGAGGGGATTGGTATGGGATGGCCGGTATCTCTGGTGCGTGGATAACAGTTCAGACGAAGTGATCCAGTTCAGCCCTGAAGACGGTACTACCATACGTTCATTCAAATCCCCGTCCTCCGATCCCCGGGGTATCGCATGGGACGGAAAATACCTCTGGATATCCGACCGTATCCGGAATGAGATCTATATGGTGGAACCGGAGACGGGAGGTGTGATCATCGTGACCGATGCACCCGGTCCTTTTACATGCGGGTTGGCATTCGCAGGAAATACCCTTTGGGCGGTCGATTATCAGGATGACCGTCTTTATGAGCTCAAGGTCAGGGACGGGGAGAACTACAGGAGGTACAATCCACATACCGCCCGGATCATCTATACCCATGAGCTGACCAACTTCGGCCCCGGTATGCTGAAGAGTGCGGATGTGCACCTGGCCATACCCACCGACCGGCCCAGCCAGAGCATCATCAAACCTCCCGTCTTTAAACCGGGGTATGATGAACTGGTGACGGATCAATGGGGACAGCAGACAGCCCGGTATCATTTTGAGAACCTCCCGGCAGGAGGACAGGTCGCCGGAGAAATGACCACCGTCGCCAAAATATTTGAGGTGAGATACTTCGTATATCCTGAAAATGTGGGTGGCCTCGATGAAATACCCCCGGACCTGAAGGATCGGTACCTTGAGAATAATGACAAATACCAGTATGACCATCCCGTGATACAGAATGCACTCAACGAAGCCATAGGTGAAGAAAAGAATCCTTACTGGATATTCAGAAAGATATTCAATTATCTGATTGGCAAAATGTATTACGAGATGGTAGGCGGCTGGAATACTGCCCCGACCGTCCTTTCACGAGGGAATGGATCATGTTCCGAATACTCCTTCGTTTATATATCCATGTGCAGGGCAGCCGGCCTGCCGGCCCGCTATGTGGGATCTGTGGTGGTCAGGGGAGACTATGCGAGCCACGATGATGTCTTTCACAGGTGGGTGGAGGTTTACCTGCCCAATTATGGATGGGTACCCATCGATCCGTCCGGCGGTGACCACTCCTGGCCCGCCGACCAGGCCAACTACATCGGGCACCTTGCCCACCGATTCCTGATCACCACTGAAAGCGGAGGCGGATCGGAAACCATGGGCTGGACCTATAACTCCAATGAATTCTGGCAGACAGAACCGAAAGCTTACGTGGTTTCCGACCACTTTGCCGAGTGGGAACCGGTCGGGGAGGATGAGGAAGAGTAATGTCGGATAATCCACCGCCGGTGATCCGGAGTTTATTTCAAACGATCGCGGATAATATTGAACAAACCCGCGGGAGCATTGTATTCCTTTAAGAATGAATTGATAAAAATACATATCATGATTTTCGACCTTGACATCATCAAATCGCTGTATGGACTGTTTTCCGAAAGGGTTGTGTCGGCAAGGAAATTGCTTGGAAGGCCGCTCACCCTGACAGAGAAAATCCTTTACTCTCATCTGGCAGATGGCTTGCCATCCCAGCCTTTCAGCAGGGGATCATCCTATGTGGATTTCATGCCCGATCGTGTTGCGATGCAGGATGCTACTGCCCAGATGGCCTTGCTGCAGTTCATGCAGGCCGGAAAGGACAAGGTTGCCGTACCTTCCACTGTGCACTGTGATCACCTGATCCAGGCAAGGGCAGGGGCCAGCGTTGACTTGCAGGATGCCCTTGTCTCAAACCGGGAAGTGTTTGATTTCCTGGCATCCGTATCACGTAAATACGGTATTGGTTTCTGGAAGCCGGGTGCAGGCATCATCCACCAGGTCATCCTCGAGAACTACGCTTTTCCTGGCGGGATGATGATCGGCACGGATTCCCACACAGTCAATGCCGGAGGACTGGGGATGATCGCCATCGGCGTTGGGGGTGCCGACGCGGTGGATGTGATGGCCGGTATGCCCTGGGAACTGAGGTTCCCCAGGCTGATCGGCATCAGGCTTACCGGCAGGCTGAGCGGCTGGACCTCAGCCAAGGATGTGATCCTCAAAGTGGCGGGAATACTTACGGTCAAGGGTGGAACCGGCGCCATACTCGAGTATTTCGGCGAAGGAGCCGAAGCCATATCCTGTACCGGCAAGGCAACCATCTGCAACATGGGCGCTGAAATCGGCGCTACCACCTCCCTGTTCGGTTATGACCGGAAAATGGCGGAATACCTCCGGGGAACAGGCCGGGGTGAGGTGGCAGATGCAGCAGACCCTATCCAATCGTATCTCAACGGTGACCCGGAAGTTTATCAGGAGCCGGAGAAATACTTCGAGCAGGTGATCACGATCAATCTCTCCGGGCTGGAACCTCATATCAACGGACCCTTTACGCCGGATCTGGCACATCCGCTTTCGAAATTTGCCGATGAGGTCAGAAAGAACGGATGGCCTTCACGGCTTGAAGTGGGATTGATCGGTTCGTGCACCAACAGCTCCTACGAGGACATCACACGTGCCGCATCCGTTGCGCAACAGGCACTTGACAAAAACCTGAAGGTCAGGTCGGAGTATACGGTGACGCCCGGGTCTGAGCAGGTCAGGTATACTGTCGAAAGGGATGGATATCTGGAGGTCTTCGAAAAGATCGGGGGCACGGTCCTGGCCAACGCCTGCGGCCCGTGCATAGGGCGATGGGCCCGCCATAATGCCGATAAACAGGAGAAAAACTCCATCATGACCTCCTTTAACCGGAATTTCGCAAGGCGTAATGACGGGAATCCCAATACCCATGCTTTCGTCGCCTCACCCGAAATCACCACTGCATTTGCCATTGCGGGGGATCTCACATTCAATCCCATGAAGGATGAGCTGTTGAACGAAAAGGGTGAGAGGGTGCGCCTTGAAGAACCCAGGGGAATAGAATTTCCGGCAAGGGGTTTTGCTGTGGAGGACAAGGGTTATGTTCCACCGGCAGAAGACGGATATTCGGTGGAGGTGGCGGTCAAACCCGGATCGGACCGCCTGCAGCTCCTGGAGCCCTTCCCGGCCTGGGACGGCTCCGACCTCAAAGGCCTCCGGCTGCTGATCAAGGCATGGGGAAAATGTACCACCGACCACATCTCCATGGCCGGCCCATGGCTGCGCTACAGAGGACACCTCGGCAATATCTCGGAAAACCTCCTCATTGGCGCCGTGAATGCTTTCAACAGGAAGACCAACCTGGTCAGAAACATGACGACCGGTGAATACGGCCCCGTGCCCGGGACAGCGAGAGCTTACAAACAGGCAGGATTGGGATCGGTCATCGTGGGTGATGAGAATTACGGCGAAGGATCCTCCAGGGAACACGCGGCCATGGAGCCCCGTCATATGGGGGTAAGGGCAGTCCTGGTGAAATCCTTCGCACGGATACATGAAACCAACCTCAAAAAGCAGGGCATGCTCGCCCTCACCTTCATCGATAAAAACGATTATGACAGGATACGGGAGGATGATATCATCGATATTCTGGGATTGACGGAATTCGCTCCGGGAAAGCCCCTTAGAGTGGTGCTGAACCGCTCTGACGGAACCCGCGAGGAGTTCCCGGTTCACCACTCCTACAATCAAAACCAGATCGGATGGTTCAAGGCGGGCAGTGCCCTGAATCTTATCAAGATACTTGAACAAAAGTATACTGATGCTGTTTGATTTTGCCTGCCTGATCGGCCCGCCTGTCGTCGGACAGGCAGACAGGCAAAAGCAAAATATTACAGATCAGCATATTTCAGACGATAAATGTCCGAATTTTAAAACTGACAAAATCCGACAGTGTAAATTTATAAACCTGATTTCCGTCAGTATAAATCCACTGGTGACTGGGTTGATAACCGGGATAAAAAAACAAACAATCTCCCATTTACTCATATTTCGGACATCCTAACCTCTGTGTAAGCAGCAGAAAAATATGTAAGTACTTACATAATAAGAGATTATCTCAATATGATCAGGTCTTCTGCTTCTTCTTCTTTGCGGCGGGGAACAGTACATTGTTCAGGATGAGGCGGTAACCGGGGGAGTTGGGGAACAGGTTCAGATCAGTAGGGGGGTCGCCGACAAAATGCTGGTAATCCTCAGGATCGTGCCCTCCCAGGAAGGTCCACATGCCTTTGCCGTATTCCCCGTGAATATACCGGGCTTCATTCAGCGTTTTGTTTTCTCCCATGATCAGTACAGTCGGCTTGACGTATTTCTTGTTGAACGCTGTGGTCTGTCCCATAAAACCTTTGATCACCATGGTATGGTCCTGGCAGAGCATGGTGGGAACGGGATCCCATTTAGCGGAAAATTCGAAGAGGCTGAATGAATCGTTATGCTCATTAACCGGCCTGCGTGCCGGATCAACGTCGATGGATGAGATTTCATACTCATACGGGCTCGTGCTGAGTGAAAAGTTCGTAAAGGCAAAACATCTGCTGTAGTCCAGCTTTTGCTGCGCCTGTGGATCCATGGGATCTCCGTCGAACATGACATCGCAGATATCCACACCTTCTGCGGCCAGGGCCACGTCATAGCTATCGGGAGCCGAGCACATCGAAAAAAGGTAACCACCGCCTGCAGTGAAATCCCTGATATTCTTGGCAACGGCGAGCTTGCACTGGGAAACCTTGCTGAATCCCAGCTGGCGTGCAATGGCTTCATTGATCCTGACATCCTCCTGGTACCATTCGTAATTCCTGTAACGTGCCCAGAACTTGCCGTACTGTCCTGTAAAGTCTTCATGGTGAAGATGCAACCAGTCGTAGAGAGGCAGTTTCCCTTCCATCACCTCCTTGTCATAAACCACATCATAGGGTATCTCGGCATAGGTCAGCACCAGTGTGACGGCATCGTCCCACGGTTGTTTGTTTTTGGGTGAGTATACCGCGATCTTCGGCGCTTTCTGGAGTTTGACCTCGTCCATGTTCACCTGGGGATCAGAAATCTCGATCAGCAGGGCGGTGGATTGGGCATCGGCGATCACCTCATGGCTCACCCCCCTGATGAGACATTCCTTTTCGATCAGCTCATGGTATCTGCACATGAAACTGCCGCCCCTGTAATTCAGCAGCCAGCTAACTTCCACATCCTGCTGAAGAATCCAATAGGCGATCCCATATGCCTTCAGGTGGTTTGCCTGGGTCTCATCCATTGGTATCAGCAGGTAAGCAGCCTGCATCTGGCCCGTGAAGAAAAGCAGGCTGCACCATAGTATCCATTTTTTCATAGATTTACTTGAACTTTTCAGGATTAACGGCATATGCATGGGAATATTTCACTCCTGCCTCCGGTGGTGCCATTGCCCGGGAACAGTTTCATCACTTCATTGAAAAACGGCAATAAACGAACGTTAAAATTAATCCAAATTATCTCCTGATGGAAGATATCACAGTATTCCTGTACGTTCCCTTTACCGGCCCGGTGACAGAGGAGACCGTTTCGATCCGGGCAAAGGCAGTATCTGTGATAAGGATGTAATCAGCCATAGGCGATAGTGAATGTAATCTGTTCAGCGACGCAGCGCTGGTGTCGGGCAGTGCCCATCCCAACCGCTTCAGAAAGTAGAGGCTGCCGTTGGGTGTGGGGTCGCCAAGCACGATAAAAACCGCTGATCGGGTGATCCCGAGGGAATCCGCATAGTCCCCGATACCGGCCAGCTGCTGTCCGATCCTGTCGTAAGGGTCGTCTGTGACCGTATATCTCCTGACCATATTCAGCTTCGCGTAGTTCAGGCTCAATACGGTCAGGACAAGCAGCGCGGCTTTGAAAAGCACATTTCTGAATATTTTGGGAAATCTGTTCCGGATCGCCTCGAATCCGCGGATCACGATGAACATGATCACAGGGATCAGGACGAGGAAATAATAGTCATGGTCCCTGAACTGTGCATAGAACAGCAGGAAGAAGGCGGTACCTCCTGCCAGGATCAATCCGGAGAGGATATTGAGCAGCCGGCTCGTGTGTCTGAAAAACACCAGGCTGAACAGGAGAATGATCACAAAAGCATGAAAGGTTGACTGGTAGTAGTATTTTGAATACCAGTATCTGGAGATATGATCCCAAACGACAAGCCGTTCCCCGGGAGTGATACTCCAGAAAGGCCTTGCCTGCCTGAGGAAATAATAATCCTGGTGGTTGGAGTTGTAGTGAATGACGAAGCCGTTCCATGCGGCTATCAGCGCCAGACCGGTAAGTACCGGCAGGCAGGTCGACCAGAATCGTTTCTCTTTCCACAGGGTGCGGATATTCCCTTTATGAAGTCGTGTAAAGAGGATGGCTCCCAGGAAGGCAACCGGATGGAAAGCGGTGGTCACCTTGATCAACCCGGCGAGGGTGAAGAGTGTCACCGATATCAGCAGATGGCGCATCCGGCCTGACCCGATGAACAGCATACCGGGCCACCAGGCGGTCATGATCAGGCCAAATGCCGCAGGATCGGGCAGGAAATTACAGGAATAATATATCAGCACGGTAGAGGAGAAGAAGAGAAATGTCAGGATCATCGCGATCATCCGATCCTCAAGGATCAGCCGGATGACCCTGTGTAATCCGTACAGACCACAGGCAACGAGAAACATATTGATGAACCGGAGAAAAAACGGGTGTTCTCCGAAGACCTGGTAAAGCAGTGCCGTGAGGTAATAGATGACAGGGAATTCGCTCGCAACTTTGCCTCCCTCGCTTTCCAGGCTGAGGATACCCGGCTGGAGGAATTTCATTCCGTTGAGAAGATAATGATGTACGAAAGCAAGGCTATCGGTCTGACGTATGAAGTGAATGCCCTGTGGCTGAAAGAAAAGTATTGAATGATATCCCATCCATCCTCCAACCAGAAGAAAGATGGAGGTAAAGAGGATGAGATCCTGCCAGGGGGGTTGGAAGAATCTCTTATCGGGAATCCATCCTGTCATTGAAAAGATTTAGAACGGAGTTTCATCCTCCGGCATGTCATTCATTCTTGAAGGCAGCGTGAATACATTGCTTTCGGGATATCCATAATCGGATGGATGATCGGATTCCTGAACGGCCGGGGTGTCCATATCCGTGAAGCGGGCAAAGCGGTCGATAAATTGCAGTTTCACGTCCGCGAGAGGGCCGTTGCGGTGCTTGGCGATGATGATTTCAGCCAGTCCCTTGGTGGGATTTCCCTCCTCATCCTGGTCGATCTTGTAATATTCGGGGCGGTAGATGAACAGCACCAGGTCGGCATCCTGCTCAATGGCACCGGATTCCCTCAGGTCGGAAAGGATGGGCCGTTTTGATCCGCCACGCGTCTCGACAGACCTGTTCAGTTGTGAGAGACAAATGATGGGTATGTTGAGTTCCTTGGAAAGGCTTTTCAGCGAACGTGATATGGTACTGATTTCCTGCTCCCTGTTTCCCTTGTTTTCTCCGCCTGTGGACATGAGCTGAATGTAGTCGATAACCGCGAGTCCTATTTTATGCTGGGAACGCAGCCTTCTGCATTTGGCTCTCAGTTCGAAGATCGATAAGGCCGGCGTATCGTCAATATAGAGAGGGGCATCGATCAGTGGTCCGATCTTGGCATGGAGCTGCTCCAGTTCGTAGTTCTCAAGGCTGCCTTTTTTGAGCTTGTCGGCTGAAAGATGTGTCTCGCTCGATATCAGACGGGTAACCAGCTGGATCGATGACATCTCAAGGGAAAAGAACGCAACCGGTATTTTGAAGTCAACAGCAATGTTTCGGGCCATGGAGAGTACGAAAGCGGTCTTCCCCATACCGGGCCGGGCAGCCAGGATGATCAGGTCGGATTTCTGCCATCCGGCCGTGATCCGGTCAAGGTGAGTGAACCCTGAGGGAACACCCCGGAGCTTGCCCTCCTGCTCCCGGGCGGCCTGGATATCCGCAATGGCTTCCTTGACCAGGGATTGCATCGTGTCATAATCCCTCCGGAAGTTGTTCTCACTGACATTAAAAAGCTCCCGCTCCGCCTTGTCAAGAAGGTCGAATACATCGGTGGTGTCCTCAAAAGCGTCACGAATGATATCCGATGAAATCCGGATCAATTCCCGCTGCAGGTATTTCTGAAGGATGATCTTAGCATGATACTCGATGTGTGCCGTGGAAGCCACCCGGTTGGTCAGCTGGGTGATATAGTAAGCCCCACCTGCAATTTCGAGTTCGCCGGAGGATTTCAGCTCATTGGTTACCGTCAGTATATCGATGGGTTGTGACCGGTTGAAAAGTCTCTGGATGGCGGAATAGATCATCTGGTGGGAATCCTTGTAGAAAACCTCCGGGCGCAGTATATCGATCACTGCAGTAAGGGCATTCTGCTCCAGCATAAGGGCACCAAGAACAGCCTCTTCCAGATCCACAGCCTGGGGTGGTAGCTTGCCGTATTCCGAAAACGCCTGTGCAAGAGCAGGCCTGAGGGCTTTCTTTTGTCTAATTTCCTGAGATACAGGATTCTTTTCTGATGGGTTCTTAGCTTCTGCCATAATCCAAAGGTAATCCGCAGAGTCCAGAATTTCGGTATTGCGTCGAAATATTTTTAAAGAGTTTTATTCACTATACATGAACAATCTTTCCGGAACCGGCTGATTACCACCCCATGATTGGATAGGGCAGGAAAACCGCTATTCACTATTTTTGCAATGATAACCCAGAGATGCCAGACCATGAAGATCATATGTATCGGCCGCAATTATACCGAACATGCCCGGGAGCTGAACAATCCCCTTCCCGGAAAACCTGTTTTTTTTATCAAGCCTGATACGGCACTGCTGCTTAGGAACAAGCCGTTCCAGTACCCGGAATTCTCACGGAACATTCATTATGAGACAGAACTGGTGTTACGCATATCGTGTGACGGAAAGAACATTGACGAAGATCTCGCAGCCGGCTATTACCATGAGATAGGCCTCGGGATTGATTTTACGGCCAGGGACCTGCAGGATGATTGCAAGAAAAAGGGATTGCCCTGGGAAATCTCCAAAGCCTTTGACCATTCTGCTGTGGTGAGCCGTTTTCTCAGGATCGATAAGCTGAAGAATTCTTCAGCCATTTTTTTTACCCTGAAACTGAACGGAAAGCTTGTACAGAAAGGTTGCTCTTCGGATATGATATTCTCGTTTCCCAGGATCGTTTCCTATGTTTCGAAGTTTATTACACTTAGAAAAGGCGATCTGTTTTTCACAGGCACTCCCGAAGGCGTAGGACCTGTCGACAGGGGGGATCGCCTGACCGCTGATCTGGAAGGCACAAGCATGCTTGATTTCATGATCAGGTAATCCCATCCCGTCTTATAAGGACAACGGCATATGCGGATATCCCTTCCCGGCGCCCGGCAAATCCCAACCCTTCTGTAGTAGTTGCCTTGACGGAGATGGCATCTGCGTTCAGGCCGGTTATGGCGGACAGGTTGCCGATGACGTCGTCCCGGAAGGGAGCGATCCGGGGTTCTTCGAGACAGACCGTGATATCAATATTCACGGGTGTCCACCTTTCGTTTTTGATCATGCCCATTACAGTCTCGAGGAAATAACGACTGGGAGTGTCCTTGAAAGCAGGATCGGAATCCGGGAAATGCTGGCCGATATCGCCCAGGGCAGCTGCTCCCAGCAGTGCATCACACAGGGCATGGATCAGGACATCTGCATCGGAATGACCGGCAGATCCAAGGTCTGAAGGGATTTTGACACCTCCCAGCCACAGGGGCAACCCTTTTTCGAGGCGATGCACATCAAACCCGAAACCAATACGGAAGCCAGACATATCATATAACACGGTTACGCTTCACCCGACCACATCCCAATCATGATTACCGGTCAGGGATTGGCAGTGTTGTTGAGGGCGACGTTCGCCTATTCTTCGGGCGCCTGTGCTACCCTGACGGCATCAAAGTCAAAGGTCAGTGTGAACCTGAGGGTGTTCTGCAGCGGATTTTGCTGATCCGTGGGTATCAGGTATGAGAAGTCCAGCCCGAACACGTTATACCGCAATCCGGCTCCCAGGGTAAAGAACTTGCGGTTTCCCTTGGATGCGCTTTCATGAAAGTATCCGGCCCTGACTGCGAACTGCTTGTCATACCAGTATTCTGCACCGAGCACCCAGATGAATTCCTTCAGCTCTTCGCTGAATCCGTCCGGTGCATCATAAAACGACTGGATGATACCCTGAACCACTGACACGTTGGGGTCTTTACCATCGGCGATGACCCGGTTTCCTGCATCGTCATAAATGGGCTGGCCGGCGGAATCCGTGGCATAGATCGGGGGCGTGGGAACCAGCAATTTATTGATGTCAATGCTGAAATTCAGCGTGTTGTAATCATCGATATCCAGGCTCAGGGTTGGACCCAGCCGAAGGTTGGTGGGGATGAAGTCCTTGATCTTATCATCATTGGAGTAAGAGATCTTGGCCCCGATATTTGAAATGTTGACGCCGAAATTCAGCCGGGACCCGCTGAGGGAGGGGATGCTGAGCTCTTTGGTGTAAAACATGGCCACATCCGTGGCAATGGATGTGCCCGCCTTGGTGGCCTGACCCTGGACAAATTGCCCCTGAGTCAGGTTGGAATAGATGAAACGCGCAGAGACGGCTCCTGAGACATGATCGGAAAACTTCCGGGAATAGGCACCATCTATCGAGAATTCATTGGGACGGTAGTCACCGATCCTTTCGCCGGTAATGTCGGTAAAGGTGATATCACCGAGGGAAAAATATTTCAGCGACCAGCCCACCGATGATTTGCCGTCGATCCTGACATACCCGGACAAATAGGCCAGGTTGATGTCGTTGACCAGGTTGCGTAACCAGGGGCTGTAGGAAACGGCAAATCCGAAATCCTTCTCGATAAAGGCCAGTTTCGCAGGATCCCAGTGCATCGATGTCCCGTCCGGTGTTGTGGATACACCCAGTTCACCCATACCGCCCGACCGCGCATCCGGGCCGATCTGAAGGAATGGAACCGCTGTGGTGATCACATTCTGATCTGATTCCTGTCCGATCTGGGTGCTCTGTCCCTGAGCATGGACAATAAAAAATGCCAAACCCGCAATAAGGAATACTTTTTTCATCTCAATAGATGGTTGGTTCATTGGATTTTTCAGGAGTGCAAAAGTAACGATTATTTAAAAACTATATTGTTATTTGGAATGAAAAGGGATTGATCCTATCTGTCGTGTCCGTTTGGTCCTTTGATCCACCTCATAACCTCCCCGTTCCCGATAACAGCCGGATGGCCAGTAAGAACGCGGTTATTGCAAGTATTCCGGATATTACTTCAGGATAGCACCGAAAATTGTTTATCCATACCTTCCGATTGCCTTCGGATGATTTAATGATAGGTTCATTTCGTTTTTGGGTCCCGGTTCCGGCTGAATCGTTCGGGAAAAGCCGGGCCCATTGCCGGGCATATAATCCGATATACCGCTCTGCGCTGTCTGTCTTCCCCAGGGATGCCCATGCCAGAGTGAAGGCCGAGTAACCTTGCATCATTTCGTAGGGAGCCCCGATCCATTGGGCAATGCTGCATCCCTGGCCGATATAACGGATCGCCTTGATTGCATGCCCCATCTGTGCCAGATTGTGGCCGATCCGGATCAGATAATCAGCCGTTAGCCGCCTATGTCCCAATTCCTCAGAAAGTTTCAGGGCTGAAAAATACATTTCGTTGGCTGCGGTAAAGGCTCCTGCTTCCTCATAAACCGTTCCGATCATCCTCAGGCAAATTCCTGTTCCTTCCACGTCGTCCAGCTCACTGCGTATACTGAGGGAATGCTGATACAACGACAGGGCCGAGTCGGGCATATTCCTTGCATGAAATACCTGCCCCCTGTTCAGTAATCCGACCCCCAGACTGTATTTATCGCCATTTTGCCCGGCCATTGCAAGAGCCTTGTCGATACATTCAAGTGCCATGTCGTACCGCTCCAGCATACGGTAAGTCATCCCCAGGTTCAGCAGTGCATCGGTGATGGCGGAAGCATTTCCGGTACCCCTGGATATGGACAGGGATTCCAGATAAAGCCCAAGGGCTTGTTCATAATCACCCATGATGAAAAAAATGTTCCCGATGGCGTTGCAGCTTCCTGCGATTCCGGCCGTATCATTCCTTCTCCGGTCCGATTCGAGGGATGTCTTCAGGAGGAACAGTGCGGAGTCGAGTTGGCCCTGGTCCTGGTGAACAAGTGCCATGTTGTGGAAGCAGGCTGACATTCCGGCTGAATCGCCTGCAAGCCTGAATAGCCTTATGGCTTCTTCGTAGTTGCGGTATGCCTGCGGAGGATTTCCGGTCAGATAGTCCAGAATGCCGGCCTCCTTGAGGGCATATGCCATGCCGGAAGTGTCGGGGCATAACGAAAAGAGCCGGTATGCTTCCGCGGCAAGTTCCCGGGCAGTCTCCCTGTCGGTATTCCTGAGTTGCCTGCTGTCGTTAAGCAACCGTTCCGCATGCCTGACAAGAGAATCATAAGGCATGTTGCCGTATCCCGCCCGGTGGGTTACACCCGGCAGGGAATGGAACGGCAAAGTCAATCCCAGGATGAGCAGGATGCACGTGATTTTCATTCGATGGTGATATAGGGTCTGATCCGGATAAAAAGCTCTTCATACATCATGTCAGCATCCCCTACCTGATCCAATGCTGAAAATCCCCCCAGTTTCTCCCGGTGAAGAATGATGGACTTGGCAAGGTAGAATTCAATATACGGGTGCCTGATCATCTCTTTTATGGACGCAGTATTTACATTGATCCGTTTTACCGAGTCGGGATTCACGATCACCCGGTATTCGATCCCCAGATACCGTGTGCTGTCCATTCCGTAAACTTCGAGGAGCTGTCTTTTATCGGTATATCCGCCCAGAAGCTCCCTGTATTTGACGATCCTTCCGGCAAAAGAGGACCCGATGCCCCTTAATTGCTGAAGATCCAGTGTGTCTGCCGCATTCAGCTCGATCACCGGCAATTGTGCTGCTCTTTTCTCCGTGACGATCTCTGTTGCGGTATCCGGTTCGATACGGATAAAGGGTTTCAGAGCCCGGAACTCTTCGTCGGTTATGGAATAGATGCGCATCAGGTCATCCGCATTGCGAAACCGTCCCCCTGCCCTGAGATAGCTGATCATGTTCGCGGCGAGTCGTTCGCGTAGGCCTATTTCGGTGGCGAGGGTCTCATTCATCAGGTTGGGGTCGAAGGTGAAGGGGTGAAGATTCCTGATGTCATTGCTGTTACCTGCGGGTTTGTCAATTATGAGCGTTTCGGGAAGCAAAACATAGGGTTTCAGTATCCGGAATTCCTCGTCTGAAATGACATAAATCCGGGAGAGGTCATCCTGCACCCTGAAACAGCCCCCTTTTTCTTCATAACGGTATATCGTGGATATCTGCCTTTCGCTTAGTCCCAGTGCTTTCCATTGCTCATAGGGAAGATGGTTGGGATCAAAGGGAAAGGGATGCAACCGGGTC
>JAFGHD010000073.1 GCA_016939365.1 Bacteroidales bacterium
GGAGGAAGTGGCACAAACAGGAGATGTGCCCGTGAACCAGCTGCCCCCGGATGACCAGGCCTCTGCGTCCCGGGAATCAGACATTGCACCCGGGAAAAACGACCCCGGAACGAAGCAAATGGAGCTGGAGTTCTGAATCCCACCAGCGAAGCGGAACCCGGTTTGCCGGTTCCTCAAATCGTTTCCCTCCCTTCAGGATGAATGGAAGGAAGGCATTGAAACAAAACGATTTAATGATTGTTTATTCAGTAGGATCAAACGAATGAAATATCCCATCGCAACATGAAAAAAGATAATCAGGTGCTGGCCGTAACGGATGATGTGAAATGGATCGGGGTTCTTGACAGGGATATCGTCACCTTTGATGTAGTAATGGAAACCAAATACGGCACCACTTACAACTCTTACTTTATCAATGCGGAGCGAAAGGCAGTGGTGGAGACCACAAAAGAAGCCTTCTGGGATACATATCTGGCCAAGATTCAACAGGTCTGTGACCCGGGGGAGATCGAATATATTATCCTGAATCACACCGAGCCGGATCATTCCGGAAACCTGTTCAACCTGATGCGTCTGGCGCCCAAAGCCAGGGTGGTTGGAAGCGGCAATGCCATCCGGTACCTGAAAGACCTTTTCCAGCCCGATTTTCCCCACCTGATTGTCAAGGATGGCGACACGCTCGACCTGGGAAACAAAACCCTGCACTTCATTGGTGCACCCAACCTCCACTGGCCCGACACGATGTATACATGGCTCCCTGAAGACCGGGTACTTTTCACCTGCGACTCTTTCGGGGCTCATTTCTGCCACGATGAAATGTTTGATGATCTGACCGGCAACTGGGACGATGCCTTCAAGTATTATTTCGATGTGATCCTGAAGCCTTTCAGCCGGTTCATGGTAAAAGCCATTGACAGGATCAGGGATCTGGACATCGGGGTGGTCTGTACAGGTCACGGCCCCATCCTTCGCACCCATTGGAAAAAGTATGTGGATCTCTCGGAGCACTACGCCAGAGAAGCCATGCAATATCCTGAGCAACAGAGGGTGTTCATTCCGTATGTTTCGGCTTATCAGAAGACAGGACAACTGGCACAGGCCATCGCTGAAGGGATCCGGAAGGCAGGCCCCATTGAGGTCGATGTGGAAGATATCGAGAAATCGACTCTTGGCGAGCTGGAAGAGAAGGTGACGAAGGCTTCGGCCGTCATCGTCGGATCACCGACCATCAATCAGAATATCCTCCTGCCCGTGTATCGTCTCTTTGCCGTGATCACCCCTCTCCGGGACCGGGGTAAGCTGGCCGGCGGCTTCGGGTCATACGGCTGGAGCGGCGAAAACAGGCAGCTGATCGAAAGCGGCCTGAAGAATCTCAAGCTGGATTATTTCGGCGAGGGTGTATTTGTCAAATTCAGCCCGACATCCGGAGAACTTGCCCAATGTGAGGAATATGGAAAAGCCTTCGGGGGAGAGCTGCTGAAACGGGGCTGAGAGCTTGAAATCCATCCTTCACCAGTGGTTTCCTTTTGCCGGGATGATCCTGCTGGTTTCCTGCAGTCCCGAATGGAAACTGGCCAGGGAGTATTTTGCAACCAAACCATCGACCTCTGTGATGATCCTCCCCGCAGAGTTTGTCTTTAAAACCAGCCATAAAGAAGATATCCCGGAAGATACCTCCGGATGGCAAAACTGGCAGGCCGATACCGCACTTATGAACCGTTCCACCTTTATTCAGTATCTGTCAGACTCCATCATCCTGGAATCATATATCAACAGCATGATCAATGAGTTCTCAGGACTCGGCTTTCATGTCTATCTGGAAGACCATGCCGATGAGTTCCTTTTCACGGGAGGCCGTGCCTACATCCTGAACATCGCCCAGATCGAGGTTGAAGAGTATTACTGGGATTATTACGATTCGGAGGAGCTGGGGGGGATGGTCTACTCAAAAACATTAACTCAGGAGGCAGTCGGGATCCATTTCTGGCTGGAATTCACGCAACTCAATCCAAGAAAGGAGGGGAGAAGGCTCTTTTATGACCTCCTTGAGTTACAGGATGAGGTCGACGGCTACTTCACCGAGAGCCTTTTTACAGGGGAAGTGACTTACAAGTATTTTATAAGTGAGCTGGAGCCCTCTGATATTCATAGTGCTTTCGGCGTGTTGGGCAGAATACATGCAGGTTATGTCATGGATTTCATCATGAATCAATACATCGGTGAGCATTTGCCTCCGGGCAGGGTTCAGCGTTATTACCTTCATTTCAACCGGGCTGAGGAGAAATTTGAGCCCGCCTCGAGAGACCGTTTTGAGGTACTCGAATAACAAGTCCGGGATCAATGCCCGGAAACGAAGAGTATATTCCGCATCAGACCTGCGTAACCGGCCCTTGCCACAGGGGTGTCTGAAAACATGCTGCTGAATTGTTCCGGGGTCAGCTGCATCCACTGATCCTTTGGCATGGAAAGCAGCCTTTTGTCAGGAAGGAATTGTGGCTCCTCGTGGGGAGGGATTTTTGTGTTCCATGGGCAGACCTCCTGGCATATATCGCATCCGAATATCCAGCTGCCAAACCGTTCCCTGAGTTTTTCCGGAATTTTCCCGCTTTTGTTCTCGATGGTCCAGTAAGAAATACACTTGCCTGCGTCCAGGACATAGGGTTTGGTGAGTGCTCCTGTGGGGCATGCATCGATGCAGCGGGTGCAGGTTCCGCAATAATTACCGATGGGTTCATCGGGCTCCAGTTCCAGGGGGGTAATGATCTCACCGATGAAATGATATGAACCCGTCTTACGGTGGATCAGGCAAGTGTTTTTTCCGATCCATCCCAGGCCTGCCCGCTCGGCCCATGCGCGTTCGAGGACGGGTGCGGTATCGACAAAGACACGGCCCGTGACTCCCCAGCGGTCCGTAATCCACTTCATCAGCCGGAACAGCTTGTCCTTCATCACACGGTGGTAGTCGGCTCCATAGGCGTAGGTTGCAATCCTGAAGTGCCCGCCGAGAGTGAACCGCTGTGGCGGGTTATAGCTGTAAAGCACTGAGATCACCGATTTTGCCCCTGGGAACAGACTTCCCGGATCAATCCTTTTCCGGAGATGACGCTCCATATACTTCATTCCTGCATGATACCCCGCCTCAAGCCATTGATTCAGCCTCAGCCCCTCCTGTTCCAGTGTTGTGGCCCTGCTGATACCGCAATGATTGAATCCCATTTCAAGTGCCATGACTTTGACCAGAGCAGCGCGGTTTGCCTGCAGATTTTCCGGTGCCGGTTTATGGAGGGTATCTTCCAAAAGGATGGGTTATGCGTCGAAGAGACTGGAATGTTGGGGATTTTTGGTCCGGCCGAGGTGCCGGTAAGCAAGGTCGGTGGCTTCACGACCCCTGGGAGTTCGCATCAGGTAACCTTCCTGGATCAGGAAGGGCTCGTAAACCTCTTCAATGGTGCCGGCATCCTCGCTGACTGCAGTGGCGATGGTCGTGATACCTACCGGCCCTCCACCGAACTTGTCGATGATGGTGGTCAGTATCTTGTTATCCATCTCGTCAAGGCCATGCTGATCTACATGGAGCGCATTCAGGGCATATCTCGAGATATCGGTGGTGATGGTGCCATCTCCTTTGATCTGTGCAAAATCCCTGACCCTTCTGAGAAGCAGGTTGGCGATACGGGGAGTACCCCGGCTCCGTCCTGCGATCTCGGTGGCAGCCTGCATGTCGATGGTCACCCCAAGTATTCCGGCCGATCTCAGCACGATTTTTTTTAGAATGTCTGCATCGTAATATGACAGACGGGAATTGATTCCGAATCGTGACCGCAGCGGGGCGGTCAGCAATCCCGAACGGGTAGTGGCACCCACCAGTGTGAACGGGCTCAGGGAGATCTGCACGCTCCGGGCATTGGGGCCACTGTCGATCATGATATCAATACGGTAGTCCTCCATGGCCGCATAGAGGTATTCCTCCACAACCGGGCTGAGTCGGTGTATCTCATCAATGAAGAGGACATCCCTCTCACCCAGATTGGTCAACAACCCTGCAAGATCACCCGGCTTATCCAGCACAGGGCCGGACGTTACACGCATGTTGACTTCCAGCTCGTTGGCAATGATGTGCGACAATGTGGTCTTACCCAGACCGGGAGGTCCATGAAGAAGCACATGGTCCAGTGATTCACCCCTCAGCCGGGCTGCCTGTACAAAGATCCTGAGGTTCTCCACCACACTCTTCTGACCGGTGAAATCGTCGAAACGGACAGGCCGCAACACCCTCTCCAACTCCTTCTCCGCACGGGTCAGGTGCTTGCCGGAAGCATCCAGATTTTCGTTCATCCTTTCAGTTGAGGGATCCATTAACGGCAAAGGTAAGCAATTCAGACATCAAACCCCATCCGGCATGGATGCCGTAAAATCCACTGTCGCAAATATTTTTTACCTTAGCTATCCGGTTCGCCTCAAACTAGTATTGCTATGAAACAGATACTTGTTGCCATCGACTTTTCCAGATGCTCCGTCCATGCACTTGAATATGCCATCATGATCGCCAACCGGGTTCATGCCGACATCATCATGGTTTGGGTTGATAACCGTTCCAGCTCTGAGTCAGTCTTCCCGGACCTGATGGGGGATACCCGGAAGGAGATCACGCAAAGTTTCAGCGAGCTGGTGGAACAGTATGCACCTACACTCACAGGCGGCAGGATTCATTTCAAGATCCGTACAGGAAAGGTTCACCATGAGGTCGCCAACCAGGCCAAGTATTCGGATGCCAACCTGGTGATTGCCGGCACACATGGCGTATCAGGCTTTGAGGAATTCTGGATCGGGAGCAATGCTTACCGCATTGTCACCTACGCACCCTGTCCGGTGATCACCCTCAGGGCGGACTACAAGATACCGAAAACCATATCAAGGATTGTGCTGCCCATCGACAGTACCCTCGAAACACGGCAGAAGGTACCCTTTTCAGCGCTGATAGCCAAATATTTTGATTCCGAGGTCCATGTGCTGGGCATGTTTTCCACCTCGATCAAGGCAGTTAGGACACGTGTTACAGAGTATACCAACCAGGTGGCCAGATACCTTGAAGAGGAAAAAGTACGTTATCATCTCGAAATGATTGAAGCCGAACAAATCACCAACACAACAATTGATTATGCCCGCAGGACCGATGCAGATATCATCTCCATCATGACCGAACAGGAAACGACGACAGCCAATCTCTTTCTGGGAGCCTTCGCCCAGCAGATGGTCAACCATGCTCCAATACCTGTATTGAGTATTCACTCAAAGGAATATATCAGAATTCAATCCAGATGACGATCAAACAAATCCTGATCCTGTCGTTTTTTCTTTTGGGGGTTTTGCTGCTGAAGGGGCAGGAAATGGAACGGGGAAGGCTTACCATATACCAGGATCCCCTGGCCGATTCCCTGTTAAAAAAGCATATTGCCGTAAATAAGCTCTACCCTGTCATACGCGGTTACAGAATACAGATTTTCTTTGATTCAGGCAACCGATCCAAGACACAGGCACTGGAGACGCTGGCACAATTCAAGGCCGAATACCCCGGGATCGGGGCATACATCTCCTTCGAGGCACCTTACTACAAGGTGCGTGTGGGTGATTACCGCTCACGGCTTGATGCAGAAAAAGCACTGCGTGAGATAGTCAGGGATTACCCGAATGGTTTTATCGTGCAGGATTATATCCAACTGCCCCCGATCGACTGACCTGCCGTATGGGATCCACCATGTACCATGGGTATTAATTGTTTGTTAATTTTGCATTAATTTTTTTCATCTTCATTCGCGGCGCTGGATTCTTTTATAGTTTTAAACCCGCTGAATCTGAATGGCATGAAGACCCTTTACATAGTCAGACATGCGAAATCGTCATGGGATCATCCGGAATTGCCGGACGAAGCCAGGCCATTGCTTGAAAAAGGGAAGAAGCGGACCAAGCTGCTCATTGACTTTTTACTGAAGAATGAGGTGCAGGTGGACATGATCATGTCGAGTCATGCGGTCAGGGCGCTGGAAACTGCCAAGATTCTGGCGTATGCCCTCAGATACCCTGAAGACAAGGTCCAGGTCTCGAAGAGCCTTTACTTCACTGATGAGGAGGGGCTTTTCAATGTTTTTTTTGATCTTAGCAACGACATCACCTCCCTGATGATTGTTGGTCATAATCCCACCCTGACCAACTTTATCAACCGCTTCATGGAGCACAAGATCGAATGGCTTCCCACCTCCGGGGTAGCATGTTTTACATTCAATATCGGTTCTTGGGCCGAGCTGTCCGGATCAAAGGGAAAACTGAAGTTCATGGTAACCCCGAAAACCATGAAGGACAAGAGCAAACGACGCGCTGACGCTGACGAGTAATGATCGGTCCGAAGGTCCAGATAATCAACAGGGAGATCAGCTGGCTCCATTTCAATGCCCGGGTCCTCCAGGAAGCGAACGATGAACGCACACCGTTGATCGAAAGGATTAAGTTTTTAGGCATATTCTCCAACAACCGCGATGAGTTCTTCCGGGTAAGGGTGGCCACCCTCAACAGACTGCAGCACCTCCCCCGAAACAGACCGGATATCAAGCCCTTATTTGACCCTGCCGCGATACTCGAAGAGGTGAAGCATATGGTCAGGGAACAGGAACAGCTGTTTCATGAAACCTATTTGAAGATCGTTGGAAAGCTTGCCGGCGAAGGAATCTTCATCATTAACGAAACCCAGCTTGACAACGAACAGGGATTGTACGTCAGGAAGTTTTTCGAAAGGTCTGTCAGGCAGTTTCTCTTCCCGATCATGCTCAGGAGTTTTCACAACATTACCTCCATTCGGGACGGATCGATATACCTGGCTGTTGACCTCCAGAAAACTACGGGAAAAATCAGGGAGGATATTGCCCTGATCAAGGTACCGTCCAAAACATTGTCCCGGTTCCTGATCCTTCCGGAAAAGAACGGGTATAAATACATCATCCTGCTCGACGATGTGATCCGGTATTGCCTCAGCGATATCTTTTCCGTTTTCGGGTATGACCGGTTCAGCGCATATACCATAAAGATCACCAGGGACGCGGAGCTGGATATCGATAATGACGTTTCAAGAAGCTTCATCGAACTGATCAGCGAGAGTCTGAAAAAGAGAAAAAGGGGCGTTCCGGTGCGTTTTGTCTATGACGGAAACATGCCGGAACAGCTCCTGGAGAAGATCACCCGGAAACTTAAGATATCGGAAGAGGACAATATTCGCAGCGGGGGACGGTATCATAATTTCAAGGATTTCATGTCCTTTCCCTCCATCGGACCGGATCATCTGTTCTTCCCTCCCTTTCCTCCGCTCATGCATCCGGATCTGCCACCCAACAGGAGCATCCTGGGGGCCGTACATAAGAAGGACATCATGATCCATTTTCCGTACCAGTCGTTCCATCATATCCTGGACCTGCTGAGGGAGGCTTCCATTGATCCCAACGTCACCTCGATCAAAATGACCTTTTACAGGACTGCACGTTACTCCAATGCCATCAATGCATTGGTCAATGCAGCCCGGAATGGCAAGCGGGTGACGGTTTTCCTGGAGATACAGGCCAGGTTCGATGAAGAAGCCAACATCATCCTCGCCGGAAAGCTGCAGGACGAAGGGGTACGGATCATCCCTACCATCCCGAACTTCAAGGTGCATGCAAAACTCATCTCCATCACCCGGAAGGAGAACGGTGAGAACGTTTATTACGCTAACATCAGCACCGGTAATTTCAATGAATCCACCGCGCAGGTATATGCGGATGAAAGCCTCCTGACCGCACGGCAGGAGATCACCGAAGAGGTGGAGCGGGTCTTTGACCTTTTTGAGGAGCGTTATGTACAGCCGGAATTCTCGCACCTTATTGTGGCCCCGTTCAGTTTCAGGAGCTTTTCAGAACGGATGCTTGACAACGAGATCCGGAATGCACGGGCAGGACGCGAAGCATGGGCCATCATCAAGATCAACAGCCTGGTGGACAGGAAGATCGCGGCCAAACTCTACCAGGCCAGCCGTGCTGGAGTGAAACTGACAATGATCATCCGGGGGATATCTGTGCTGATTCCCGGGAAAAAGGGTTTGAGTGAAAATATCGAGGTGATCAGCATCGTCGACCGATTCCTCGAACATTCACGAGTGCTGGTGTTTTGCAACGGGGGTAATCCCAGGTACTTCATCGGCTCGGCAGACTGGATGCCCCGGAATCTGGATCACCGGATTGAGGTGGTCACACCTGTATATGACCCCGACATTCGCCGTGAGCTCTGGGATATGCTCCAGATTCAGCTTCGTGACAACTGTAAGGCCCGTAAGACCACCGGGGACGATATCAACTGCTACCTGACAGATGGCAAACCGGAGAAGCACAGGGCACAGTTTGAACTGTATGACTACTTCAAGGAAAAACTGATCCGCCAGGAAGACTAGATTATGTTATTCGCAGCGATCGATCTCGGATCCAATGCATCCCGGTTGTTATTTGCCAATGTCTTTGATGATTCATCACGGATTATGGTGGATAAGGCCACCCTGGTGAGAATCCCCACACGTCTGGGGGAGGATGTATTCCATTCCGGGGCCATATCCATTGAAAAGGCGGACAACCTGGTCAAAACCCTGACAGCCTATAAGCTTCTGATTGAGGTATACAAACCTCTGGATTTCACCGCATGTGCCACCGCCGCGTTGCGTGAAGCAAGCAACGGGGAGGAAGTGCTGCAGCGCATCATGTCTGAAACAGGTATTCCGGTCAGAATGATCGACGGGCTCGAAGAGGCCTCCATCATCAGGCATACCAATAAAATTGAGTGGCAGAGAGGGCATGGCCACGTCATGTATATCGATGTGGGAGGCGGAAGTACCGAGATCTCCGTCATGTCATCCGACGACAGGCTGATCGATGCCCGGTCGTTCCGCATCGGTACCCTGAGGCTGCTCAGCAAGGCTGTCCGGGAGGATGAATGGGCTCTGCTGAAAGGATGGCTGAAGAACCTCCGGTCGCAGTTTGGAAAGTACAACTGTGTAGGATCGGGCGGGAACATCAATAAACTGAACAAAATGTACGGGGATCCGGATACATTCGTTCTGAGTTATCTGCAGCTGAAGCATGCCCTGACCCAATTGGAGGCTTATACCTTTGAGGAACGTATCCGCCGGATGGGATTGCGGCCCGACCGGGCGGATGTGATTGTTCCTGCAGCCCGGATATTCATTTTTATCATGAAGACCCTGGGATGCGAATCGATCCTGGTACCCAGGATCGGACTGGCCGACGGGCTGGTATACCAACTCTACGAAGGCTACCGGCAACAAAATAACAACCGGCACTAACCGTCGTTCATGTCTTCAGAATGATGAAAGCCTGCGGTAAGGCCACCATGGAGGGGGAGTTCATCCGGCCATTTATTTACCTGATTAGGTGCAGTTTACTGGTTACTGTCCTCTCCCCTGAATTGACCTGCAGCAGGTACATCCCTTCAGGAAGATGTTCCAGATCAAAGGTGTTCGCAAAACCACCGTCATTCGCCATTACGGCCGTCTTCCATACCGTTTGACCGGTCAGGTCAGAAATCCGGATATCGATCTGCCCGGACAGGGGGCCGGAAATAGTGATCATGCCATGGCTTGGATTGGGGAAGATGCTTATACCGGCCGGCGTTGTCTCGGGTATCCCCGTACAGGGGTCCACCAGGATGGTCTGGGCGGCTCCGTTTGTGCAACCATTGCCGTCGGTGTAGAAATAGGCGATCTCGTGGGTTCCCAGACCGGCCGCTGCAGGATCGAACATGCCACCGGATACACCGGGCCCGGAATATATCCCACCTTCGGGGAGGCCTCCCGTGAGCGCAAAGGAAGGCCACTGGACACACACATCATCGAAGGGATCGAGAGTGACTGCCGGGAGTGAATACACCGTGATGTAATCTTCCATGAGCAGTGTATTGGATGCGGAGGCCGTGGTCACCGTCAGCTCCACATCGAACAACCCCGCTGTCGTATAACCTACCACAGAATTCTGTTCGCCTGAAATGGCCGGATCACCCCCTTCAAACACCCATGACTATGAGGTGATGTTGCCAACAGATTCATCCAGAAAATGTACCCCTTCCTCCTGGCAGATCTCGGTCTGGTCAGCAGAGAAACCTGCAATGCAGACCGTTTGCTCACAGTTGCTGAAATAGGGATTGAAGCAGGCAACCGATGGGGGATAGCAGATATCGAAGTACAGGGTTCTGTCCGGACATACGATGCAATAGGTAGGATACCCCAAAAACACCTGTCCTTCCTTTACGATATTGATGGCCGCCGGTCCGCCGCCCTGGTTGCCTGCACAGGGATTGGTAATGCCATACTGGGTTTTGTAGTTATTGATCTGGGTATTGTTATCCTGTGGCGAAAGACCCCACATCAAGACGTTGCCCTGTCCGGCACCGGTGTTCTGATAAATTTGCTCGATGATGGGGGCATACAACTGGCAGTAGGAACAGGTGGTGAAGAAAAGGTCAAGGAAAACCGTCTTGCCCTGATCCAGGCTCTGATACAGATTCCATGTCACCCCTTCCGAATCGGTGATGGTAAAATCCCCGACCTGATCGGTCACTTTCACCATGCTCTCCCGAAGGAATCTTTCAAATGCCGGGTCTAAAGGCATACTGGTCTGTGCCCCAGCTCCGCCGGCCAATAATCCTAAAGCTATCAGCCATGTAAAATGCTTCTTCATAACTATTTATTTTAATACGTTTTTCTTATCGAGACATCTGAGCAGTCAGAATGGTTGCCTGTCAAGGCACCATAATCCGGGTCTTTTCATGAATCTCAGGCCAAAATTTCAATCAACATGCATAATAATACATCAGATTCGACTTCTTTCTCCTGCCTTCTCTGTCAATTTAGAACTTATTTAAATTGTTAATCAAATAACGCTTTTCTTGAATCTTCATAATTTTACCCGTCTTAAACCAAATGACAGCCTTATGCGTATTGCGAGAACCCCAGTGAAACAGGCAGTCCGGCCGCAGGTTCCCATTGATCTTTCCCTGATGGATCCGCTGATCAGTAAATACAAGGGCAGGAAGGGCAATCTGATCCCCCTGCTGCAGGGCACACAGGATTTGTACGGTTATATTCCCCGGGAAGCCTTCGAGAAGCTGGCGGCAGAGACCGACCTGAAGCTCAGCGAAATGTACGGAGTGGCTACCTTTTACTCCCAGTTCAGGCTGCGTCCCGTCGGTAAACATATCATCAAGGTTTGCCATGGAACCGCATGCCATGTCCAGAATGCCAATGCCATCTCCGATGCCTTGCGTGAGGCCCTGAAGATTGAGGATGGTGAGACCACTGAAGACGGGCTTTTTACCCTTGAATCGGTAGCATGCCTGGGTTGCTGTTCTCTTGCGCCGGCGATGATGGTCGATGACGAGGCCTTCGGTAAACTGACCGGTAACGAGGCGGTCAGGATCGTGAAAAACATTAAGATCAAAGAAAACAAATAATTCAGGCAACATGCATTCTTCAACGAAGGTGATCGTCGGTCTGGGGAGCTGTGGTATGGCAGCAGGCGCAAAAAAAGTATATGATAAGATTGCGGCATTGAAGCAGGTTGAAAACTTGGATTTCGAGCTGAAAAAGACCAGCTGCGTCGGTATGTGCTACAGGGAGCCTCTGGTAGAGATCATTGATGAGTCAGGATCATACCTTTACGGGGAGATCGATGAGAACAGGGCCATGGAGATCATTGAAAAGCATATCCACCAGAAAAGTCCTGTTAGAGATTATGTAGTTTATACCGATCTTTTCGAGACTCCTGACAGGAGTTTTACCGATGGACAGGTCAAGATCGTGCTGCGCAACTGCGGCTATATCGACCCGGAATCCATTGAGGAGTATGAATCCCGCAATGGTTACCGGGCCATCAAGAAGATCGCAGGTTCCGGCATTTCGAGGCTCGATGTCATCCAGACCGTTATCGAATCGGGATTGCGCGGCAGGGGCGGCGGCGGTTTCCCGACCGGGCTGAAATGGAAGTTCACCAACAACAACAAATCCGACGAGAAATACATCATCTGCAATGCCGATGAGGGTGACCCGGGGGCTTTCATGGACCGTTCGGTGCTCGAGGGGGATCCGCATTCCGTGATCGAGGGGATGATCATTGGAGCTTATGCCATCGAAGCGACGAGCGGCGTGATTTACTGCCGCGCCGAATATCCCCTGGCCATTAAACGTCTGAATATTGCGCTGGAGCAGGCCCGGAAGAAAGGTTATCTCGGCACCAACATCCTCGGCATCACGGGTTTCAATTTCGATATCGTTATCAAGGAGGGTGCCGGGGCCTTCGTGTGCGGTGAAGAGACCGCACTGATCGCTTCGGTGGAAGGCCTGAGGGGCATGCCCCGGAAAAGGCCGCCTTTCCCCGCCGCCTCGGGATTGTGGAAGAAACCCACCAACATCAACAATGTCGAGACATTTGCCAACATCCCATGGATCATCCTTCATGGCGGCGCCGAATACGCAAAATACGGCACGGAAAAAAGCAAGGGTACCAAAGTCTTTGCCCTTGCCGGGAAGATCAAGAGATCCGGCCTGGTGGAAGTGCCCATGGGCATGACCATACGCGATATCATTTTCAAGCTGGGAGGAGGCATCAAGGGAGATAAAAAGTTCAAGGCAGTCCAGATGGGAGGCCCTTCCGGAGGCTGTATCCCAGAGTATCTGGTAGATACGAAGATTGATTATGACTCCGTCAATGCTACGGGTGCCATCATGGGATCCGGTGGCATGGTGGTCATGGACGAATCCACATGCATGGTCGACATGGCCAAATTCTTCCTCGATTTCACCCAGAAGGAGTCTTGCGGGAAGTGCACATTCTGCCGTATCGGGACCAAAAGGATGCTGGAGATACTGGAGCGGATCACCCAGGGCAAGGGTGAGGAGGGTGACATCCAGCGTCTCGAGGAGCTCTCTTTCCAGATCAAGGAAAGCTCCCTCTGCGGCCTCGGACAGACCGCACCCAATCCCGTGCTCACCACCATCCGTTACTTCAGGGATGAATATGAGGCCCACATCATCCACAAGAAGTGTCCGGCCAAAGTTTGCAAACCCCTGCTGACCTACACCATTGATCCGGAAAAATGTACGGGATGCACCGTTTGCGCCAAAAGCTGCCCGACCGGTGCAATCGACGGAGCAAGAAAACAGGTGCACTTCATACGACAGGAAGCATGTATCAAGTGCGGGATATGTTACACCAAATGCAAGTTCGATGCGATCATTGTTGAATAGAACAGTCGGGAAACCACACAAAGACAGAAAATAATGAGCGAAAGCCTGAACATCATACTGAACGGAACCATCGTCAAGGGAATACGGGGTGAGACCGTCCTGGAGCTGGCGAAAAGGCATGGGATTGAGATTCCCACCCTTTGCCATGATCCAAGGATTGAGCCTTACTCTTCATGTTATGTATGTGTCGTTGAGATCGAAGGATTCCGGGGGCTGCAACCCTCCTGTTCCACCAAGATCGTGGAGGGGATGAAGATCGTGACGGACAATGAGCGGGTGAAGAGTGCCCGTAAGATGGCACTAAATCTACTGGTGAGCAATCATTATGCCGATTGTGTCGGGCCCTGCAAACAAGCCTGCCCGGCCGGAGTGGACGTCCAGGGATATATCTCCTACATTGAGAAGGGTATGTATCATGAGGCGATGGCGTTGATCAAGGAGACCAATCCGTTCCCGGCTGTGTGCGGCAGGGTTTGTGTCAGACCCTGTGAGGCAGCCTGCCGTAGAAATCTCCTGGGCGAGGGGGCCGCAGTGGGTATCGACTATCTGAAGCGCTTCGCGGCAGATATCGATCTGAATTCCCCGGATAAATGGAAGCCCGACCTGAAGCCTGATACAGGGAAAAAGGTGGCCGTCATCGGGGCAGGTCCGGCCGGACTGTCCTGCGGTTTTTTTCTCCGAAAGGAAGGCCATCACGTGGATATCTATGAAGCCAGCCCCAAGGCCGGCGGCTGGCTCAGGTACGGAATCCCCGAATACCGACTGCCCAACGATCTGCTGCAGAAAGAGGTGGACAACATCACCGAGATGGGAGTGAACATCTTTTTCAACCGGAGACTGGGTGTCGACCTGAAGATGTCTGATCTCAGGAAGCAATACGATGCCTTCATACTGGCCATCGGTTCGCAGAAGGGCACTTCGATCGGTTGTGAGGGAGATGATGCAGGCAATGTTTTTTCAGGCATTGACTTCCTGAAAACGATGGAGATGACGGGCAAACGTCACGACTTCAAAGGGAAGAAGGTGGCCGTGGTGGGCGGAGGCAATACCGCTATGGACTGTTGCCGCAGCTCCGTCAGGTGCGGCGCCGACAAGGTGTATGTGATTTACCGGAGGACTGAGAAGGAGATGCCGGCCAATCCCATCGAGATCCACGAATCCAAGCTGGAGGGTGTTGAGTATTTGCTTCTGACCAATCCCATCCGTATCAACAAGAACGATCAGGGCGATGTCAGGTCGGTGACATGCATCAGTATGCAGCTGGGCGAACCGGATGCTTCAGGGCGCCGGCGCCCGATCCCCGTACCCGATTCTGAGTTTGAACTGGAGGTGGATGCGGTGCTTGCGGCCATCGGCCAGAAGACCCATGTGGACTTCCTCGATGACGTCAATTCCGGACTTGACGGGGGAGGCCTGAAGCTCAACCGATGGGGCGACATCGAAGCCAACCCGGGCACCCTGCAGACAGCCATCCCCAACCTCTTTGCCGCAGGTGACGGCGTCAGCGGCCCCGCCACACTCATCGAAGCCATCAGCCAGGCCCGAAAAGCCTCCTTGAGCTGCCACCAGTTCCTTTCCGGCCAGACCGTTGAACCCGCCAAAAAAGAGTTCCTCAGTAAAAAAGATCATTTCAAAAAGCAGGTACCCGAAGCTTACATCGGCCACTTTAACCGGCAACTCAGGGAGGAGATGCCTACCCTGGATCCGAAAAAGAGGTTGAACTTCAAGGAGGTGGAACTCGGTTATTCCGGACCGGATGTGGCCCTCAGGGAGACACAGCGGTGCCTGGAATGTGGATGCGTCGAATATTTTACCTGCGACCTGAAAAGGTATTGCACAGAATACGACGCCGAGCAGGAAGGGGTGAAGGGTGATTTCAGGGAGTATAAAGTCGATTTCAGGCATCCCTTCATTGAGATCGACAATAACAAATGCATCCTGTGCTCAAGGTGTATCCGGATATGTCATGAGGTGGTCGGGGCCGATGCGCTCGGTCTGGTCAACCGTGGCTTTGAGACCTTTGTGGCACCCAGCATGGGTGACCGGCTGCAGGATACTTCATGCGAATCCTGCGGGCTGTGCATCTCCACCTGCCCCACAGGTGCCATCACCGAGAACTTCAGGTTCAAACCCGGCCCCGTAAGGCTGGATCCGGTGACCACCATCTGCAACTATTGTTCCATTGGATGTTCCATACAGCTCCATCATAAAAACGGGTACGTCATGAAGACCACGGGGGCACAGGGAACCGTGAACCATGACGGTAACCTCTGCCGCTACCCGAAATTCGGTTACAGCTACCTGAACGACCCGGACCGGATCACCAAACCCTTGCTCAAAGTCAAGGGCAGGTTCGAGGAGATCGGCTTCGACAAGGCTTATCAGATCATTGTGGACAAGATCAGGGCAGTGACCCCTGATGAGAATGCCTTTTTTGCCGGGGCCCGTCTGACGAACGAGGAGATGTATCTGATCCAGAAGCTGGCCAGAGCGGGAGCAGGAACCAATAATGTCACCAGCTTCCATTATCTCAACCGCGGAGACGGCTATATCTTTGATGCCCTGGCCAATGTGCCGTTCGATCAGATCAACGGCGCCAGCCGGATATACCTCGTGGGATCGGAGATCAACAGGGACAATGCCGTGGTCGGCTTCATGGTACATCATGCCAAATATACCTTCCATATGCCGGTGGAACTGGTGACCCTCCTTCCGGATAGCCCTATGGAACACAAAGTGGACCGGGTGCAGAAGATAAAGTCCTACTATCACTTTATCCGCGCGGTGAATTACTATCTTGTGGCAAATCATTTCGAGAACCGTCTGTTCATCGATGGCAATACCGATGGATTCGAAGAATACAGGGAAGACCTGCTGAAGGAGGATTTCATGGAACTTGTCAGGAGTTCCGGCGTGGAACTCATGGACACCGTGATTGAGTTCGCCAAGGATCTGAACCATGAGATGAATGCCATTATCATTTATTCCGAGAAGGAGGTTTGTTCACAGGCCGCGCTGGAACTGAAGAACCTTGCAATGATCACCGGGAAGCTCGGAAAAACCTCCAGCGGGCTGATCTCTCTGAAAGAGAAAAATAATTCCCAGGGACTCTTCGATATGGGGATTTGCCCGAAGCTGGGCGTAGGTGCCCTGCCGATCCTGGATGATCAACTCCGGAAGGCGATGAAGAAGACCTGGAAAGTCAAGGAACTGCCTGAAACGTTGAATGCCAGTCAATATCAGGCCCTGGAGGGCGGCGTGCTGAAGAATCTGTTCATCTTTGGTGAGGATCCATTAGGTTGTGCCGTCAATAAGGTCAAGGTGTCCGGCTGGCTCTCGGTGGCGGACTTCGTCATGGTGCAGGACTATTTCATGACACCTACCGCAGGCATGGCGGACCTGGTTTTGCCTGCTTCCTTACCGGCCGAATCAGGAGGAAGCTTTACCAATACCCAGAAGGTGATCCAGACTTTCGGTGCTGTGCTGCCTCTAAGGATCAGGAAGTCAACGATCCGGCAACTGGCAGATATCCTGAAGCTGCTGGGATTGAAAGGGCCTCAGAAAGTCGAGGATATAGCCATGGAGGCCTTCTCGATGCTTCCGGGCGGCGACAGTAGGGAAAAGCTTTCTTTCACCGTAACAAGGGGACAGGACTGCCACAGGATCTTCAACTACGGATGCGATGCCGTGGTGCGTCGTTTCGAGGAGTATTTCGATAAAGCCCTCAGCGATAGCTGACCCGGATTTGTTATCTTTGTCCGAATGAACAATTAAATTATATGAAACAGTTTGATACCATCGACGATATCCTCGAGTTTGCAATCGGGGAAGAGCAGGCAGCCATTGATTTCTACAGTGAGCTGGCCCTGAACGCCAGGTCGGATGACATGAGGAAGGTCTTCACCGAGTTTGCCGAGGAAGAGATCAGGCACAAGACCCGTCTGACCACCATCCGTCAGGAAGGTGTTTTTACCATGGCAAAAGAGAGTGTGATGGACCTCAGGATCACCGAATATGTGGTCAATGTGAAGCCTCACAAGAACATGACATACGAGGAGGCCCTGATCCTTGCCATGAAAAAGGAAAAGGCCGCTTTCCGGCTTTATACCTCCCTGGCTGAAAGGGCACCCTCCGCTTCGCTGAGGGAGGTCTTCCTGTCCCTTGCAGCAGAGGAATCAAAACACAAGCTGCGGTTCGAGATCGAATACGACGATTACGTTCTCAAAGAGAACTGATCTTCATATTGGTGGCTTTTTCCATCTCTCCTCTGCGGAAAGAGAATTAAAAACAAGCTTTGTTCCCCCGGTGTAAAAGTCCTCTATTGTTTAATGGCCTTGCAGACACCTTTTCGGACTATTGAACCGGTTTGGTCTGCACCTGTGATCGCGAAAATGTACCCCCCTGGTTCAAGGTTTTTACCGTCGAATACGATTTCGTGACGGCCTTTATCCTGAAGTCCGGGATTCATCTCTGCAACAACAGCTCCTGAGAGGCTGTATATCATTACAGTGACGTTGCATGTCTGAGGTAAGTGATATCTTAACGTGGTGCTGGAGTTGAAAAAGCTTGGATCACACTGTAAAATGAGTTTGCGGGATTCATCGGATAACATGTATTCATTGCCACCGAGTAGGTCATTCCGGATAATTAGCATACCTGCTTCACTGGCACAAATAAATGCGTTATCCTGGGTCGCATCAACACCGATGGCAAAGGAAGGAGTTCTGTAATATCCAACCTCTACCGGTTGAATCAGGTCTGAAATATCAACGATAATCAATCCTCCGTCATAATCCGCGACATAGGCATAGTTGCCTGAGAATGAAACCCCTTTTGCCTGGCCGGGAGTGTCACAAAACCCTTTTTCCGTCGGTGCGGCCGCATTAGAGACATTTATGATCCTAAGTCCTTTATAGCCATCAGCCACATATGCATATACCCCTGCCAATTCCACATCCGATGCATATCCCGATGTGTTCCAGGAGCCGGATTCAACCGGGGCTGCCAAATTGGAGATATTCAGAATCCTCAAACCCTCTTCACCATCTGCAACGTAAACAAAATTTCCTTTTGCTGCAACTGCCTCTGCCGATCCGGCTGTATTATAATAGCCTATTTGTTGGGGTGTGAGTGGATTGGAAATGTCCAGAATACGCAGACCTTCTGTTCCATCGGCAAGATATGCCACATATCCCGAAGATGCAACCCCGTTGCTGTAACCAGGGCTGTCCCACTGTCCAACCTGGTAAGGCGATATGGGATCAAGTACATTGATGATCCGCAGACCGCTGTATCCGTCAGCTAACAGGGCGTATATATCAGAGATGGTAACATCTTCCAAAGTGCCGGCAGTGTTCAGGAATCCTACTTCAATAGGTGCAGAGGGGTTGGCGACATCAACTATCCGCAATCCCGAGAATTTTCCTGCAATAAATGCGTAATTGCCGGAAACCGTGACTTTTTCTGAGGATCCTGGAGTCTTGAACTGACCTAAAAACTGTGGTGATGAAGGATTGATGATACTAATCGTTTATAAGCCGCCCGGCCCGTCTGCGAGTAAAGCCGACACAGCCGTAAGCTCCAGTGATTGTGTATAGTCAGGGGAGTCATAGAAACCTAC
>JAFGHD010000074.1 GCA_016939365.1 Bacteroidales bacterium
AATGGAAACCCAAATCACGCTGATCTCATGGCTGCCCGGATGCATCTCCCTGAAGGGAAAATTACCCTGAAATTCGATTTCATTAATGACCGGCTCAGTTTCTTTCTCTGGGACCAGTATCCTTCGAACAGTTATCTGATCGCCGATCTCAGGGTGGCCACAGGTTTGCCGGATACACGAAACAACCCGGTCATCGAAGGGTGGAGTTCGTCAGACTCGGAGGATAACAGGGAATGGGGGATATCCATCATCCATGCAGCCTGATCTCACACATGACAGTTGACCGGGCATATTCGATCACGGATGCCTGTAACCTAAATGATGCTGCAAGATCTCTGAACCGGTCAGGAGTAAAGGTACCCACCCTGAATCCGTCATTGCATACGATCACTCCTTTCCGGGTACGGGTATGGTCTACCGGGCCCACAAGCCCTTCTGCCGATTGCAGCTCAAACCATCTGAGCCGTTCAGGCCACATACTTTCAGAATAGCTGGAAAGGACGACTTTCCCTCCGGGACGGGTAACACGCAGGCATTCCCTGAGGAGGTCATATGAGGTCTCGCCAAAGGCACAGATTCCATTCTGAATACAAAAAGTCAAATCAAAAGTGCCGTTGTGGAATGCTGTATTGCAGGCATCCATTGTCATCAGAAGTGTGTTGGGCATCCGGGCAAGGAATTTCATTCCATAACTAATGTTTTCATCCGATAGATCAATGCCTGCCACAAATGCTGCCTTTGCCGCCAGGGGCATCATGACCCTTCCATAACCGCATCCCATTTCAAGAATCCTGTGATGGGGTTCGATCCGGTCCATAAGGAAGTTTATTTCATCATCGAGGTATTTGCGTATCCCCGGAGTGGCCAGGTCGTAGCACCTTTTCAGACGCTCGCCCGAAAGACTTCGCGTATAATAGCCTTTCATATTTTAATTCGTGCGATGGTCCCGTTTTTGCCTGCAAGCCATACAAACGAAGGGCTGCGGCATAGCGAATGGATATCCGGACCTTGCCAGGGTATGGGCTGCCATGAAACACCTCTGTTGCTGGTGCGGTAAAGCCCGCTTTCTCCGGCTGTTGTGTCCCCTGCTATAAAGCCTGTTCGATCGTTGATGAACACCACCGACCGAAGCCGTGCCGCTGTGATGCTTGTTGCTGTCCATATACTGCGTCCATCTGAGTACCGCAGAACCAGACCATCAGCACTGACGGCCACGATGATCCCTCGGGTAAGCAGGGTCATGTCCCTGAATCCCTCCCGCTTTGTTTCGGCTTCGAAAAGGATGTCCCATTCCACACCGCCATTTACCGTATTGCATATCCTGTGTCCGCTTCCGCAAATCCACCCGGTATCGGGAGATATGAAATGCAGGTCGGCCGGGAAGCAGGGAGGTGATCCCGGTAACAGGCGCCAGTTCCTTCCACTGTCGGCTGTTTGGTAGATGATAAATTGCCTGGCGGTATTAACAAGGGTCATTCCACCCACGTATCCTGAGCCAGGGGTGTTGAAGTGCATTGCGTAAAGCAACAGGTCGCCCGTATCGCATGGAATACTCCTGTCCAGCCAGTCACGGCCGCCGTTGACCGTGTGGTAAACGGATCCCTCTTCTCCGCATATCCATCCGGCAGTATCATTTCCGAACATCATCCGTTCATAATAGAGCGGCGGCAATACCGACAGGGTGTCCCAGCTCAGGCCTCCATTTGTTGTGTGGAAAATAATGCCGGTACCATAGGTACATACCCATCCCTTCATGTCTCCGGAGAAGCTGATGAGGTGGAGATGGTCATCGATCCCCGTTGGCAAGGGAATCACTTCATACTCAAATGCCAAAGGATGGCATGACGCAGCGATCAGACAGGCCGGGATCATCAGCCTGTTGAAATGTTTCCGGAATATTTGCCGGGATTTCATTAATAAGGGGTTATCAGGCCTTCATTGCCCGTGTCCAGGACATATTTCCATTTTCCTGACGGATCTCTCTTCCAGATCGTGACATAGGTACCCCGGTCTTCAGCAGGGGCGCCGTCAGGCAATGAATATCTTACGGAATAGATGCCGTATGTGTATCCCATATCCCCTGATGAAGCGGCGTGAGCCTGCAGGGGCTCCCATGTAAGGGTGAAGCCGCCTCCGTGCGAGGCGGAGAGAAGCTCCCTGACCGCATGTATTCCCTCAACGGGGTAACGGTTGGGCCTGAGCAGGACCGCTGATGAATCCGCAAATTCAAGGAATGCGGCCATCATTCCCATTTCCTCGGATAACCTGGAGAAGTCCCGGTCGGCGTGAAGGAGTTCACTCCTGATCGCTGCCGGATCCTGATTGGTGCAGGACATGATCATTAAAAGAAAAAAGATGGCCGCCGCCAGGGGAAAAAGCTTTCGTTTCATGGATTATTGATTTAGAGTTTGATGATTCTGAATGTCCTGCTGAACTCACAGCCTTTCAGGGTGACCAGGTAACATCCCGGATCCAGTGGAGAAAGGTCGATCAGAACGTCATCAACTTGTGGGTGAATACAACCTTGCGGAAGGGCATGCCCCTGTGTATCATGCACCCATGCTCTTATTTCTCCGCAATAAGGTTTCCTGAGAGAAGTGCACAGAATGCCTGTGCAGGGGTTAGGAAACACATGGATATCAGGTGTACGGGGTAATCTCTCTTCGGTCGCTCCGGTAACGGTGTATGTAAGGAGAATGCTTCCGGGTCCTCCATAGGCGCCCATGTCGTTGCGGAGACCGCCCTTTGCCGGGAACAGTGCCTGTCCGTGATGCTGGGGATCTTCCGGATCATTCCATTGTCCATCAGGATTTCCCGCGTCAATGCAGGGTGATATGTTGCCCAGCCACATCAGGTTGAAGCTATTGGGATCAAACAGTGGGTCTTCATCGATGTTGCCTTCGCCCTGCCATCCTCCTTCCACGTTACAATATGTGACCATGCCGTTGAATCCCTGTATCTGGGGCCAGGTGGTTGCGGAATTACCCCAGATGATGTTGTTCATGACTGTGGCCGTGGATTGCCAGAGGCGGATACCGCCTCCACCCAGTTCGGAATGGTTGTATACGATGTGATTGTTCACGATGATCACCGGTTTTTCTCCGTTGCCCAATGACCATATTCCTCCTCCGCCATAGTCCTCACCACCGTGGTTGTATGCTATCAGGTTGTTGCGGATGACGGCTCCGGAGTAGTTCAAAACGATACCCGCTCCATAACGTGCCTTATTATTCATGATGACATTGTTCATGATCAAGGGATTTGAATCCCCGGCACGTATCGCACCCCCGCCGGAGCTGACGCATCCGGTGAAGTCCATGATCTGGTTCTGCCATATTTTATTATTTCTGATGGCCGGCGATGCATTTTGAATCAATATGCCGCCTCCTTCCCTGAACAGTCCGGCTCCGTGCTCGTCAAGCCATTTGGTGCCCAGCCCGTCCTGCAGGGTGAATCCCATCAGCACTGCCGTCGAGTCCTCACCGTTTACAATGAGTACGCAGGATGCCGTGTCGGGGTGGGACGGATACCCACCGCTTATGATGGTCGCCTCCACAAAAAAAGGATCGGGATCAAGCAGATAGTGGCTGGCCACCACAATGTTCTTGCCTCTGAAATGGATGTTTTCCATGTAGTATCCCGGTGATACCAGGACAGTATCATGCATGGATGCGGCATTAATGGCCTGCTGGATAGAAGGATAATCATCCGGAATCCTGATCACTGCAGGATTCGCATCCGGCATGTAGAAAACAACTGTCACGATGGCAAACAGAAGTGTTCTTTGCATGGTCTTTTTTGATATGGGAGAAAAAATAGTTCCTGATTGATCTGGATAAAAATAATGAATTCCGGCCATTATCAGGTGATATTAAGTGGAAAAACTTATTGGTATAAAGTCTCAGGGGGTTTTACATGAATGACGATCATCGGCCGGCTTGCCAACCATTTGATCAATACCCATGTCTATCATGCAATCACACATCATTAATTGACAGAGTTATGAAAAAGACTTTTATTCTGGTGATACTGGTTCTTGGCTGGATGATCCTTACAGCTCAACCCGAACAGTTTTCACGGGTTAGGGTCGGGGCCTCTCCTGATATCCTGCTTCAGTTGGCCAGGGCGGGGATCCCCGTGGAAGAGGGGGTAATGAAAACCGGGGATTTTTTCGAAACGGACCTTTCCCAGACCGAGATCGATAACCTTTCTATGTCAGGTGTTCAGGTGGAGGTGCTCTTCAGGGATATCTCCGCATATTACAGCGAGCGGAACAAGGGATTATCCGGCAACGTGAAGGATTATGTTTTTACGGATGAGTATGAGGTTCCGGAGGATTTTGAATTCGGGGCGATGGGAGGACATTGCACCTTTGACGAGATGATCGTACACCTGGAAAACATGTTGACCAAGTATCCCAACCTGATCACCCAGAAGGCATCGCTGGGTCAGAGCATTGAGGGCCGTGAACTCTGGATGGTGAAGATATCGGACAATCCCAATGTAAACGAGAGCGAGCCGGAAGTGCTTTACACGGCACTGCATCATGCCCGGGAACCTGCAGGCCTGATGACCCTGCTTTTTTACATGTATTATCTGCTCGAGAATTATGATGACGATCCCTTCATCCAGACGCTGGTGGACAATACCGAGATGTATTTCATCCCGGTGGTCAACCCGGACGGCTACGTTTACAATCAGACCACCAATCCCAACGGCGGCGGCATGTGGCGAAAGAACCGGAGGGATAACGGAGGAGGCACCTGGGGTGTGGATCTGAACCGGAATTACGGATACATGTGGGGAATTGACAATATTGGCTCTTCGCCCGATCCGGGTGATGAGACCTATCGCGGTACCGCCCCCTTTTCGGAGCCGGAAACGGCAGCCATCAGGGATTTTTGCGAAAACCATGAATTCCGGCTGGCCATTAATTACCATACATATGCCAACCTGCTGCTGTATCCCTGGGGCTATACCGAGGATCCCTGTCCGGACGATCCCTCCTTTCATGCCTTCGCTGAACTGATGACACAGGACAACCATTATACTTACGGCCCCGGCAGCACTACCATTTACATTACCAACGGAAGCTCTGATGATTGGATGTACGGTGAGCAGACCACCAAGGAACTTATATATGCATTCACCCCAGAGCTGGGGGGGAGCGGCGACGGTTTTTGGTGCCCCATCAACCGGATCATTCCCATTGCACGGGAAAACATGATACTGAATATCCTTACAGCCGCATTTGCAGGTAATTATGCTTCAGTCAGTGATCTCACAGCCGTCGTCACATCCGAACTGGAAAATCAGTTTGTTTTTGATATCAAACGGCTGGGCCTGAAGGATGGTGCCGGTTTCACGGTTACCCTGGAACCTGTTAGCCCTGAGATCGTCTCTGTCGGCCCACCCATTACCTTCAACGGAATGAGCCTTATGGAAACACGTGTGGATTCCATTGCATTCACTCTCGCCGGAATTACAGCAGGCCATCAGATCAGGTTCGTCGTTTCTCTGGATAACGGTGATTATGTCCTGTCAGATACCATCACAAAGATCTATGGCGAGCCGGTGATACTTTTCCATGACGAGTGCAACAATACAGGAAACTGGCAACCGGGGTCCTGGGATATCACCACTGCCAGCTATTTTTCCCCACCATCATCAATGACCGATTCCAAGAACGGTTATTATTCGAACAATCAGACGAACATTATTACCCTGGATCAGTTCCTTGACCTGGGCACTCCGGTTTATGCGCAGCTCTCCTTCCGTGCCAAATGGGAGATCGAACAGGGATGGGATTTTGTTCAGGTACTGGCCTCAGCCAACGGATCCGCCTGGACCCCGCTGGAAGGTAAATATACGGTGATTGGAAACGAAAATCAGGCACAGGGGGAGCCTCTTTACGACGGATTCCAGACCTCCTGGGTCCAGGAGGAGATAAGCCTGGAACCATTCCTCGGTGATCAGGTGAAATTCAGTTTCTTGCTGAAAAGTGACAATTATGTTACGGAGGACGGATTCTATTTTGATGATTTCATTGTGATGGTCATTGATGGGTATACCGGAATCCATGAAAACCAGGATTTTATGCCGGTTTTACTTCCGGTACCAAATCCGGCGCATGGAACCGTTTCCTTCATGAGTTCCAAATCCCTTCAGGGGGAAAGTTTGCTCAGAATATTCAATATGTCCGGTCAGCCTGTCTGCAACCTGCCTGTTCCGCAAGGTGTGCTGACTTTTAAGGTAATTACGGATCAGTGGAAGCCGGGAGTATATCACTATTACCTGGAGCAATCCGGCAGGAAAAGCAGAACCGGAAAATTGGTCGTCCTCTGATCCTTAAACATGGTCTCCTGAAATAATCGCCAATTCTGCAGATTCCAGGAGAAAAAACAGATTTGGGAGGCTGTCGTTTTTTTGACAGCCTCTTTTATTTGGTAGTTATATTTGCATCCAAACCTGACCGGTCTATATGATCTTCAAGAAGAAAACCAGACTTCCGGAAGTGATTTTACTGGTTGCGCTGGGCATCCTGGTGGTGCTTGTTTCACGGTTCACAGGCACTCTCCCCGAAACTACCCCATCATCCCCTCCCATGGCTGATGTGCGGGTACCCCGGACAGAATACGGCATACCTGTTGATTCCCTGCAGGTTTTCAGGGGAAGGGTAGGGAAAAACGAGTTTTTATCGCAGATCATGACCAAATTCGGAGTGCCGTACCGGGTGATTGACCAGATGGCTTCCAGATCCAGGGATGTTTTCGATGTCAGGAGGATGAAGGCGGGAAATCAGTACTCTGTGATCTGCACCGATGATTCCGTCCGGAAGGTTTGCTATTTTGTGTATGAAGTATCACCGACCTCCTTTGTCGTTTTTGACATTCGTGATTCGGTACATGTTCATCCGGGCCTCAGGGAGATAGAAACCAGGGTATGCCGGGCTGCCGGGACCATAAGCAGTTCGCTGTGGGAATCCATGGTTTCGGAAGGGTTCCATCCGGGCCTGGTGATCAGCCTGTCGGAGATATATGCCTGGACCGTTGATTTTTTCGGTATCCAGAAGGGCGACAGTTACAGGGTGATTTATGAAGAGTTGTACGTGGAAGGCCAAAACATAGGGCCCGGACGGGTCATTGGCGCGGATTTCAGGCATATGGGCAGGGATTTTTATGCCGTTTACTTCATTCAGGACAGTGTGGGGGATTATTATGATGAGGAGGGTAACAGCCTTCGCCGTACCTTTCTCAAGGCTCCGCTGACGTTTACACGCATCAGCTCCCGCTTTTCAAACAGCCGGATGCATCCCATCCTGAAGATCAGAAGGCCTCACCATGGTGTGGATTATGCCGCTCCTGCGGGTACCCCTGTGGTTGCAGTCGGCGATGGGGTGGTGGTGAAAGCCGCATGGAGCGGAGGAAGCGGAAAAATGGTAAAGATCAAGCACAATAGTACCTATACCACAGCCTATCTTCATTTGTCCGGATTTGCAAAGGGTATCCATGAAGGCGCATACGTGAAACAGGGCGATGTGATCGGCTATGTGGGCAGCACAGGACTTTCTACCGGGCCTCACCTGGATTTCCGGTTTTACCGGAATGGGCAACCGGTGGATCCGTTGAAGGTGGAATCTCCTCCGGCAGAACCGGTATCACCGGAACACCTGGAGAGATACCGGATTCTTATGCGGGAAATGATGATGAGGCTGGATAGCGTCCAAACGGATCAAGTGGTTGTTGATGATATACAGTCACAGAGTGACTTCGAATCAATCACTCTGTGACTGTAAAAAATGAACACTAGGATTACTCACCTCCGAACATCAGTCCGAAGTTGATGGAAATAACGCCGTTTTTGACATCCGGGGTGTCTCCCTGCTCCGGTTCTTCAGAGATGGTTCCAAGACCCATGGTATACCGGGCATCGATCATCAGATCCATACCGCCCACCGGTAACAGGGTTCCGGCACCAATGGTCACTCCGAAATCCGTGCTTTTGTAACTGTCTTTTACCTTGACTTTTTCCGTTGTGAAGGTCATGGTGATCGGGTCAAAACCGGTAACCATATCATATTCCGATTCGCCGTCCCATTTGGCACCCATCAGCAGGCCAACCTGAGGGCCTACTTCGCCGAAGAATTTGGTATCACCGCTGCCGAATGTGGCTTTGAGCATCACAGGAATACTGACATAGCTGAGGCTCATGGCTACATCCTCAGTTTCATTGTTTTCATTCACCGTTTCGTACTTGGCACCTTTGGCATCATAAAGGGCTTCCAGTTGCACGGATAACATGTCGTTAATGGCATAGTTGCCCATGAGTCCGGCGTTGAATCCGATCAGCATGGAGTTGTCCTCAACGTCGTCTCCGGATTGATTGGCCAGGTTCAGGCCTACTTTGGGTCCGTAAGTAAATTGCGACATAGCACTGATGCTGAATACTACCGCGATCAGCGCAAGAAATGTTCTTTTCATAGCGTTTCGATTTAAATTTTCAATCGGTTGGTTTGTTACGGTTAGTTTGTTTATAAGGTTACGATAAACATGATGATTATTCCCTATCCACTTTTCTATAGAATCATTGTCTGATCAGATGTGATCCGACTCAAAATCCAGTGCAAAATTATTCTTTATCTGATTCCACAGGCATTGGAAGCAAAAATTAATAAACACCAACCTGTTTAAAAAGTTCAGAAGGCGGGAAAAAAAAGGAGGCTGTCTTCTGTGACAACCTCCTTGTTGTGAAATTCTCAGGAATCAATGTGATTACTCAACATCCCACCAGAGCCTGCTGGTGAGGAATACGCTGGGTACATTGCCTCCGTTGTAGGTTTTCTCGGAGGATGCATAAGGCCACCTCCTGGGGTGGGATGACAGGGTAGCTCCATCCGGAAGGGCCAGAGTTTGCAGCAATTCGGTTCTCCTCAGATCGACATATACCTCGGGTTGCATGAACATCGAGACATACTTGCCCCAGATGATGGTGGGCAGGTCGATGGTGGCGCCGGTGAACCTGTTGGCATCAAACCAGGCCTGGTCAAATACACCGATTTTATTCAGTGATGCTTCCAGTGCGTCGTTGAAGGCCAGGATGGCACCGGCATTGTCACCTGTTTTCAGAAGTGCCTCTGCCTTGATGTAGAGAAGTTCCACATAGGTGATGAATGGTACCGGCGAGTTGGGGGAACCGTAGTAGGGGCCCACCCATGATGTCCCCAGTTCTCCGCTTCCCGGGGGTGTTCCGCTGTAACCACCGTTATCATCAGTACCGAGGAACTGGGGGAGCCTTGGGTCGTTGGCATTGATAAGCATATTGGCCAGTTTCTCACCTACCCGGATGTCACCACGGTCACGGTCGAACTGGTATGTCGGATGCTCCTCGAGGTTGTTCGACCCGAACCAGAACTCCATATCCTCACCGTTTGATGTGAACCCGTTGGCCAGGTACTGCAGGGCGTCTGAATAGGCATTGGCGTTGCGTTTGCTCAGATGGAGAGCGTACCGTGCCTTTATCGACCATGCTGCCTTGACCCACAATCCCATGTCGCCGCCATAGAACAGATCGTCGCCACCCGGTGACATGGTGCTGGAGCCGGCCTGAACATCACTGATCCCTTCGTCGCACAGGGATTGGATCGTATTGTAGAGGGTCTCCTGGGAGTCGAAGCCGGGAGACAGGTTGTCTCCTCCCTGGAATGCCTGTGACATGGGCAGGTCTCCCCATACATCGGTCATCACACCAATGATATAGGCTTTCAGGATCTTGGCAACCCCGGCATAATGAGGTGAGCCTTCTTCGCCGGCCTTTTCAATGATGATGTGGCAGTTCATCAATGCCGTCGGATAGAGGGCATAGTACCAGACATTGTTCACATCCTGTTCACGATACACAAACTTTTCATAGGTAAGAGATTGACGGGCGGCACCCGAAAGTTGCTGGATCCACATGCAGCTGGGCCGCATCAGGTCGCCGCCCAGCTGGAAGGCGATCTCCGTCTGGGCAGCGGGCAACAGCAGATCCACGCTGACATCGCTGGGATTGTTGGGATCAACGTTGATCTCCGGATCGATCCATTTCTCACATGAGAGCAGGAAAAACGGAAGAACCAGCAACAAACCGATCTTTTGGACAATTGCTTTTTTCATAATATCTGTGTTTTTTGTTATCATCTTGACTGTTCTGCATGGATTAGAAGGCAGCCCTCAGGCCGACGGTGTATGTCCGTGTGCCGGGCATGTTGAAGTAATCCATACCCTGGGAGTTGTGCGAACCGTAAAGGCTGGTTTCGGGATCGATGCCTTCGTAATCGGTGAAGAGCAGCAGGTTCCTTCCGGAGAAGTAGACGTCGAGACCTCTGATGAAAGTCTTTTTGAACAGTTCGGGATTGAACTTGTAAGACAGTGTGACTTCCCGGAGGCGGACCCAGTTGATCTCCTCGATGAACTGGTCGGCCGGGCCGGTGAAACCGCTGCCCTCGCCGTCAAAATACCAGGCTTGTCCGAGAGGTACCGTCACGTTGTTGGCGGCACCCGGGCCGGGCACCTCTACCAGCTGGCCCTCGACGGTCTCGAAGTGAACGATATTGCCTTCGTCATCCAGATGTCCGAACAGTCCTTCAAAGGTCTTGGTTTCATCCCTGTTCTCTGTGTCGCCATGTGTTCCGAAGAAGTAGAGGGCGCCGCGTGTACCGTTCCACATATTACCGCCCTGGCGGATGTCAACCAGGAATGACAGCGAGATGTTCTTGTAATTGAATTCATTCGTGATGCCCATGGTCCAGTCGGGCAGGGTGGGGCCGATATCACCCACTTCGGGATCGCCGAAGGGATAGCCATAGTTGTAAGCAGCGGTATCGTCCTGGATGATCAGGTTGCCGCTGGCATCCTGCATCATCTTGGTGCCATAGATATAGCCATATGATTTCCCGGCCACAGCCCTGATCTGCGGATCGTCGAAACCGCCGACATATACGTTTTCGACACCTTCGGCCAGCTCCAGAACCTCATTGGTGTTCTTGGCAAAGTTTACGATGATGTTCCAGTCGAAATCCTTGGTTTTGACCGGTGTACCGCGCGCCAGCAGTTCGATTCCCTTGTTCTCCATCTTGGCAGCATTGGTGTAGAGTGTCTGGAATCCGGTGGAGGCTGCAATGGGCACATCCAGCAGCAGGTCCTCATGCTGGTTGTTGTAGAAAGCGAAGTCCAGCCCGATACGGTTGTCGAGGAACCTCAGGTCAACACCGATTTCAAACGCCTTCAGGCTTTCGTTCTTCAGATCGGGATCAGCGATCCGGTGGGTTCCCTCGAATCCGGGAGTGCCCATGAACGGGAATGAAAGTCCGGCTGTCCAACCGTCACCTATCGTAGCAGAGCCGAAATAGGTATTGGTCACATAGGGATCGGCAATGTTGCCCACGATGGCATAGGATGCCCTCAGCTTTCCGAACGGAAGTATCGGGTTGTCCTTCAGGCCGGGCAGCTCTGTGAATACAAAGGCGCCGCTGAAAGAGGGATAGAAGAAGGAGTTGTTTTCCTCGGGAAGGGTGGTGGTCCATTCATTCCTCCCCGTGATGTTCAGGAAGACCATGCTCTTCCATGAGAGTCCGATGTCACCGAAGAAGGCGGCAGTGCGGTACTTCTGGATAGTGGTTCTTGCAATGGTGCTGCGGGCGTTGGATATATGATAGAAGTCCAGGATCGACAGCCCGTCTCCCTGCTGGTACTGCTGCTTGTAATAGTGCTGGTACATGTTGTTGCCCAGCGTGACATTCAGGTCGATGTCCTCGGTGATGTTCCTAAGGGCATTGACGATCAGGTCGGAGTTGAAGTCGCTCACGAAGTGATGGTCATCGGTGACCTGTCCGTCAGGATAGGCACGGGAGTAAACGGCGAAATTATAATCCCTCTTGTCTGAATAGAAATCATTTCCAAGACGGTAGGTGAAGGTCAGCCACTCCAGCGGGACATAGTCGAACTGGACGCTGCTGATGAGCCTGTGGACGTTGTCCTTGAGGATGTTATTGTTGACGGTCCAGTAAGGATTGTCATATCCGCCGCCACCACGGTAATTCCTCTGTGAGCCGTCGGGGAAGGAGTATGCCAGCGGTTCATCCGCCGGGTCATCGTAGTGGTTGGCATTGTCGAACGAGGGCGGTGTACGGAGCAGCCCCAGCATCACACCGGAAATATTCGATCCCTGCTGTATCCTGTCTCCGCCCGACCTGACAAAGTTGAAGGTGCCTGAGGCTTTGATCTTATCCGAGATGCTGGAGCTGCCCGACATCTTGATCGAAGTCTTGCGGTACTTGTTGTTGGGAATATGCGAATGGGTACTCAGATCGGACAGGCTGAAGAAATAGGTGGCCTTGTCGCTGCCTCCGCTCATATTGATGGAGTTGTTGTAGGTAACGCCTGTTCTCCAGAAATCCGCTGTGTTGTCCAGGGGTTCAATTTTCTTTCCTGCGGATGGATCAGAAGCGCCGACAAGGGCGCCCCAGCGGTCCCACTTGTAGGTGGCATCCCCGTTGTAGTACATGGTGTCGAGAAGGGGTCCCCAGGAATATCCGTTCCCTGTTTCGGGTCCGCGGTATGTTCCATCCACACCCTGTCCATACTTAAGCTGCATTTCAGGCAGCTTGTTCACCTGGTCGAATGAGACGGAGCTGTGCAGGTTCACGCTGATCTTCTTGCCGGGTTGTGCGGTGCCTTTCTTGGTGGTGATGATGACAGCACCATTGGCGGCACGGACACCGTAAAGCGCAGTGGCAGCTCCGCCTTTCAGCACCGAGATCGACTCGATATCCTCAGGATTGAGGTCGATGGCACGGTTGGAATAGGCCACCCCGTCCAGCAGGTTGTTCTCCTGGTCGTCCGGATTACCGGAGAAGAACTGGTCGTTGTTGATCGGGACGCCATCCACCACGAACAGTGGCTGGTTCTCTCCCAGGATCGAGGCAACGCCCCTGACGGTGATGAAGGAGGCTCCTCCTGCCGCACCGGAGGAATTGGTCACCTGCACACCGGCTACCTTGCCGCTCAGCGCATTGACCACATTGGTGTTCTGTGTACGGGTGATCTCCTCGTTGCTGACCTCCGAAACGGAGTATCCCAGGGCTTTGGTCTCCCTCTTAATGCCAATGGCGGTGACTACGGCCCCTTCAATTTCCAGGATGTCGGGTTCCAGCACGACATCAATCTTCGTCTGGGTGCCGATCTCCACCTCCTGGGATTTCATCCCGACAAACCTGAATTCGAGTACATTGTATTTCGCATCGAAGCTAAGGGAATAGTCACCATTGGGATCGGTGGTGGTACCGATCATGGTCCCCTTGATGATCACGGATACACCCGGTATGCCCTGTCCATCCTCTGAACTGGTTACCTTGCCCGTGACTGTCTTCGTCTGGGCTAATGCCGATTGCAAGCCCAGTGCGAAAATGAACGCAAGGAAAAGGGTAAATTTTCTCATAATAATTGCGCTTTGGTTAATAATGCTGATTTGGTTTCTTAATCTTGTCAGAACTCTGAAAAAACGGTGCAAAATACCAATTACTTCCGATCCGGACAATAAAAAATTAATGATAATTTAACATTGATACGTCGCGATACAATTCATGGTTTCGGTAATGTTTGCATATGTGCCTGATTGCTCCGGCAGTACAAAGTATAAAAGTAATCTTTTCATGAGCAAACATCAAACGGAATGAAAAAATTTTTTCATTGATTAATGAACAATACCTGCTCATCATCTCCTACTGGGAAAAGGGACTCAGACCTCCAGCCACGTAAAGGTTTTGGGTTGTGTAAAAAAAATTTTCGATCACGCACGTGTCTATGGGTCCTGTCAGCATATCATGGATCCATTCCCTAAATGGTTTTACAGGTTCTCCCGAACATTCCGGCATTGTAATCCTCCGTCAGGATTCCGGTTTACGCACCAGCAGTCTGGAACCCCGGGGTGCCAGGACCATCAGCACGGTCACCGGAATGATGGGCCATGACCAGAATCCGCAAATCCAGGCAATAAAGCCAATTCCTGCAAGGGATATGGCATACATGGGATAACCCAGGCGGTGTCCTCGTTTCATCCAGGAAAGGGATCGCATCAGGGCCGTACACAGGATCACAGCGACCGCCAGGATGACCTGAAGCAGTGTTTTGCGGGCAGGCCATTCAGGGAAATAATCAGTCATCAGGGAGAATGTGGCTTTCATATCCAACCAGATGGCCACAGTAATCACCAGAAGAACAGAAGCATATGCCCATATGACGACTCTGAAAAAGCTTCCAATCAGGGATTGACCTCCTTTCTTGCCATCTTACAGACGGATGCCCGATATTTCCTGTGCCATCCTAATGCCTGAAATTTCGGTAAAACGACATACGAAATGCAAATATCGTTTGATCTTCCGAACGGACGACATCATTCATCCGTTCCTTCGTCAGGTAAAGATAAGGATCCGGTTTTACCCCAGGCGTCCGACCCGTTGCTCCACTTCTGTCAGTATCTCGCAGGACCTGACCAGTTCTTTCATTGTATTATGGTCCGGGTAGAGTGGCCTGTCCACATCGAGGAATTCCACATGCCGGCGGATCACTTCCCTTGCGCACGCAACGCCTTTTCCAAACTGATAATCCCTGAAGTCGAGTGCCTGTGCAGCAGCCATGAATTCAATGCCGAGGATGCCATAGGCATTGTCAAGTATTTGAAAATTTTTCTGGGCGGTGTTCATACCCATTGAGACGAAATCCTCCTGGTCGGCTGCTGCGGGAATGGACTGGATGGAGGCAGGCATGGAAAGGATGCGTTGTTCAACGATGAGGGTATCGGCTGTATACTGGCTGAGCATCAGTCCGGAGAACATTCCTGCGCCCTTTGTGAGGAACGCAGGCAGGCCGACGCTGAGGGCAGGATTGTTCAGCCGGTTCATTCTTCTTTCGGAGAGGACGGAGACCATGGTGATGGCTGCCCCGGCCATATCCATGGGCAGTGAAACCGGCGAGCCCTGAAAATTGGCGCCTGAAAGTTGCATATTTTCATCCGGAAAGAAGATGGGATTGTCACCCACACCATTGAGTTCGATCTCCACCTGAGACCTGGCCCATCGCAGGGCATCGTGTGCTGTACCGATTACCTGGGGTGTGGATCGCATGGAATAGGCATCCTGCACCTTGCATTTGATCTTACCGGAGATGAGGTCCCCCCCCTCGACCAGCTTATTGATGGCACGGGCGCTTCTTATAGCTCCGGGGAACCCCCGCACCTCATGTATCTTATTATGATAGGGCTTCATATTGGCCTTCAGTGCTTCGAGGGACATGGCAGCGGCGATCTCGGCCTGTTTCAGCCACCTGTCGGCATCGTACAGGAACAGTGCACTCATGGCAGTGAGCACGTTCGATCCGTTGATCGTTGCCAGTCCGTCGCGGGCTTTGAGCCCCGGAACCTCGATACCCGCCTGGGTTAAGGCTTCCCTGCCTTCAAGAAGCTGACCCTTGTAATATGCCTTGCCTTCTCCCAGAAGCAGCAGGGCGATCTGCGACATGGGGGCCAGGTCACCGCACGCACCTACCGACCCCTTCATGCAAACAAATGGAGTCACACCCTTGTTGAGCATCTCCACCAGTGTCAGGGTGATCTCCGGCCGGCATCCGGAATTACCATGCGCATGAACATTCACCCGGTGCAGCATGGCTCCCCTGATCCAGTCCTCCGGCATGGGATCGCCGATGCCTGCAGCATGGTTGTATATCAGGTACTTCTGAAAATCCTTTACCTGATCGTCATTCAATACCACTTCTGAGAACTCTCCGATCCCCGTGTTCACACCATACATGATCTCATGTGCCTCAATCTTTTTTTCAAGCATCGCACGGCATTTCCGGATCCGCGCCAGCGCCTCCGGATGCAATTCAACGTGTTCGTGGTGCCTGGCTACCTTCACGATATCCTCGATCGTCAGGCCGGCACCATAAATAATGATGGACATTGGTATTTCCTCCTGTCTTTTTATGTACTGATTGATGAATTGATCGATAACGACGGCCAATAACAATTGTGCTGCCGTTCATTATGTTGAATCAGGAAAATCCTTTCCGCGGCCGTTTCAGGGAAAGGAACGGACAGACACCATCCCATCACCATGGGCCATAAGGGATCGCCCTGATACTCCGTCAGCGCAGCTTTTCAGTGTTTCAGAAAAGTGCAGTACGGTTGATCTTGATCTTGAATTTGAGATTCCAGTTTTTCATCCTGAAAAGGCAGTGTAAAAGTAATCATATCAGCTTTCAGGCCGGAAATCAAAACAAAACGAGGATTATTGTCCGGTCACGAATGTACGGTCAGTTATCCCGACTCGTTACAGATGTTCCCTGATATACCCGATCAGCTGATCCCTGGGTATTTCCGATTGCACCCGGTTTTTCCATTCCTCCTTGTCCTTGATATCGGTAGTTTCCCTGCCCAGCCTGAGATCTTTTACGGTCACAGAACCTTTTTTTAATTCATCCTCTCCCATGAGGACTGCGAAAGGGCTGTTTTTGCGGTCGGCATAGGCCATCTGCTTCTTCAATCCTTTTTGTGCCCCGAAATAGATTTCGGTATCGATACCTGCTTCCCTGAGGGTATGGGCAATGATGTGATATTCATTCAGGAGGGTTGTATCAAAGACCAGGATGAGAACGGGTCCTGCTGCCGATGCCTTGTATTGCCCGGTCATCATCAGGAGTTCTGCCAGCCGGTCCACTCCGATGGATGCTCCTGAGGCAGGAATTTTCATACCCAGAAGACGTTCCACCAGACCGTCATATCTGCCTCCCCCGCAGATCGATCCCACTTTCCGTTGTCTTCCCCGGTGATCGGTATAACTCAGATCCGAGACCACTTCAAATACAGGGCCTGTGTAATAGGACATACCCCTGACCAGTGACGGATCGAACACGATACGGGTTTCATCCATTTCCCATGCATTCAGCACATCGTGGATGGTTTGCAACTCATTGAGGCCTTCTTCAAGGTCATTATTCATTTGTTTTTCACTCCTGATGGCACTCAGCACTTCGGTACGGGTGGCTGTGCCGCTGAACTTTTCAAGGAAGGCCATCACGCGGGATAATTCGTTCTGCCCCAAATTGAGGCCTGGGACAAAGGCTCCGGACGCGTCCGGCCGTCCCTTCCCCAGCTCGGATTCGATGCCCGGGAGACCTATTTTGTCCAATTTATCGATGACCCTGAGGATGGCATCCTCCCTCTGTTCCGGAATGCCTGCAACTGAGAGAAATCCTTTCAGGATTTTTCTGTTGTTAACCTTTACCTGATAGGAATCTGCCGGTAAACCGATCGCCTCCATGGCTCGTGACAGGATCATACATGCCTCGGCATCGACATGCTGATCGGATGAGCCCACCGTATCGAAGTCGACCTGCCAGAATTCACGAAACCTACCGGGATCGAGCTTGTACTCGTAACGAAATACCGGGCCGTACTGGTAACGCCTGAACAACGGAGCTTTATCAGGGCTGAGCCCTCCCTTCAGACTGTCATTCCAGAGCCTTTCCGCATACAACCTGGCCAGTGGAGCGGTCAGGTCATATCTCAATGCCAGGTAATACCGGTTCATCACCACATGATCCCATTCATTCCGGATTTCACGGCCATCGCCCGCCAGCATCGGTTCTGCTTCGGGATTATGGAATGAATATATACCCTCCTCAACGGTGTCTGCATCGGGAAGATACTTGCCGAGGTTATCTGCATACTCCAGCAGGGGAGTATCCCAGTGCTCAAATCCATACAATCGGTATATCCCGGCTGCAGCACGGATGATGTGCCAGCGCAGCTCATTCATCTGCGGGCCAATGTCCCTGAATCCCTTGATCTTGCGTGGAACGATCCCTGGTTGTGGATCCATAGCGTCATGGAAAAATAAATAGGGCCGCAAAGTATTGCCTGCAAAGGTAACATGGAGCGGATTGTGTTTTCCGAACAATCCGTCCGTACCACCCATGATGCAGATCCCATCAGCCCCCGGGTGATAATGGCACCGTCGAAGAGATTCGAACCCTTGACCTCCTGATCCACAGTCAGGCGCTCTAACCAGCTGAGCTACGACGGCATCTTGGAATGGAGTGCAAAATTAATCAATGTTCACCAATATGCAAACCCCATATACCGTCGGTTGGTATTGAAGCGGGATGGTTTGACATCTTCAAAAGGCTGATATCCGGCAGTGATGCTGACGGCTTTAATCTGAAATTGTCATTCCCGAAATCAGGCTTTTTTAATCCTGACCGAAGTAAATAAGAACCGATGCGACGATCATCAGCAACAGGAAGAAGGTGACCATCCTTCCGAAGACCCTGTTGAGTTTTATATTTCCCCTGTTGAGAGACCGGGCCTTGACCCAAAGGCCCAGGATAAAGCCCGTAAATGCACAGGCCACCACAATGTAGAGTATCGTCGGATTCATAGGTGATGTGGAGATGATCCACTTCATAATACCGCTCAAAAATACGAAACGGGGTCAAAATGATTAATTTTGATTTCTGATCGGGGCCGGATGAAGATCCTGCAGCTCAATAACAAGGTGCCATGGCCGCCAAAGGATGGCGGGGCCATCGGTGTACTCAATTTCACCAGGGGCTTTTCCGCTCTGGGCCATGAGGTGACCCTGCTGGCCATGAATACACGCAAGCATTATTGCCCTCCGGACAGTCTGCCCGAGGAGATCACGCGCAAAGCCAGGATCATCACCGTGGATGTGGATGCAAGGGTAAAACCTTCAGGTGTGCTGTTCAATTTTTTGCTTTCCCGGATACCGTATACGGCCAGCCGTTTCATCGACAACCGTTTCAGAAAAAGGCTTGTGGAACTCCTTGAATCGGAAGTATTTGATGTGGTGCAACTGGAGGGGGTTTACCTGGCCCCGTACCTTCCTGACATCAGGAAGTATTCCAGGGCGCTGGTCTCCATGAGGGCACATAACATCGAGCACGAGATTTGGCAACGGATTTCGTACAACAGCCGGAATGCCCTGAAGAGGTTATATTTTTCCAACCTGGCCGAACGGATCAGGCGTTTTGAACAGATGCACCTGAACCGCTATGATGTCATATTGCCCATCTCTGACAGGGATTATCAATTATTGGTGAGAATGGGGCTGCAGATACCACACCATCTGATCCCTGCAGGGATCGACATGGGGGGATTGGCCGTAGACCATGAGCGGATGGAATTCCCTGCGGTATTTCATCTGGGAGCGCTCGACTGGGCACCCAACCAGGAAGGCCTTGAATGGTTCCTCTCGAAGGTCTGGCCTGAAGTACGCCGTGAACTTCCCGGTCTTGAATTCAGGGTGGCCGGAAGGAACCCACCGGAACATATGGTGCGCATGCTTCAGACCGAAGGAGTGGTTTACTGCGGGGAAGTAGAGGATGCCCATGACTTTATCCGCAGAGGTGCCATAATGGTGGTGCCTTTGCTCAGCGGAGGAGGTATGCGGATCAAGATACTGGAAGGCATGGCCCTCGGCAAGAGCATTGTGTCCACCTCAGTGGGAACGGAAGGAATTCATACCATACACATGAAGAACATCCTGATCGCCGATACACCGGAAGAATTTGCAGGAGCGGTGATCCGCCTGGCCCGAAACAGGGATTTGTGTCTTGATCTGGGAAGGGAAGCCCGTCATCTGGTGGAAGCGGGCTATGACAACCTGTCCCTGATTGAGAAACTGGCAGAGTTTTATCTCGGAATGGTCAGACGGTAGGACTCCGATGCCTTTGTCATTCCCCGTTCAAGCTTGGCCACCGCATTCTGCCAGTTGTATTTTTCCACGGCAAACCGGTACCCGCCCGATGCAATCGCATCCGCCCTTTCGCTGTCCCCAAGCAGGGAAAGGATATGATCCGCATACTCCTGAGGTGTACCCCCCACCAGGATTTCGCAACCATCTGCCGCTTCCAGGGCATAATTGGCGAGCGGCGAAGTAATGCACGGTATCCGCATGGCCATGGCTTCCAGCAGTTTGTTTTGCAGACCGGTGCCAATCTGCATGGGAGCAATGAAGATTTTTGACCGGGCATAGTATTCCCTCATGTCATCCACCCATCCTGTGACCGTCACATGTTCCGATGCCAGTGCAGTCAGGTCGGGATGGGGGCTGGCACCCGCAAGGACCACCCTGAGGCCTGGGAATCGGGCTACTACACGGGGGATGATCTCCTTTACCAGGTATAAGGCCGCACCTACATTGGGAGGATAACCCATGTTGCCAGAGAAGATCAGGTCATATTCTTTTTTGCGCTCCAGCGGTTTGAAATAATCCGTATCCACACCGTTTTCAACAATTTCTATGGCATCCCTTTCCGGGTGTGGAATCAGATCCCTGTCGGGGCGGGTGATGATGGTTTTAAATTCGAACCATCCGAAGATGTTACGTTCAAACCGGATCAACCGGCGGTATTCCATCCGGAGCAACCACTTGAGATAAAAGGGCGCCCCGGGAATCCTCCTTTTGATCCCTGTGGAAAAGACATCCTGGTAATCAAGCGTCTTTGGGAAAGTCAAACCCCTCGCATAAAGCGCCGTCCGGAGTAACTGGCAGTAAATATGATCGGGTTGAGATACGTTGATCAGGGCATGGATTTTTTGCCTGATACCCCTGTTGTGGAAATAACCTGCCTGAAAAGGTGTGCCGTTGAAGAACGACCTGAGCAGGTTGATGAAAACCGACCAGAATGAAATTTGATAGGTGTAAATCTCCTTGCAATAGGGCTTCAGGGCCTCGATTTGTTTCCGGGTTACCTTCTTGTGGTTCAGTGCAAAGAGGAATATCTCATGGCTCCCGGCAAGGCAACGGATCTGATGATAGGCCCTGAGCTTGTCCCCTTTCTCCAGGGGAAACGGGAAACGTGGCAGAATAACGGCAATTTTCATGAAGGCGAGTCACTCAATTCCTGCGAATGGACAGAAATGCAAAAATGACGGATATCATATGATATTCCAAATTTTTTATCGGATTTCGTTTTTTTTGTTGCGCCATCGGTCGGGGTGGACACAGGAACGGGCTGAACGGAGGAACTTCATCCATGCTTCGGCATCCAGAAGGGGTGAATCGGAAGTCGCCTTGAATGTCAGGAAAATACCGATGGGCAGCAATACAGCCGGTGCCAGCCACATTCCGATGTTGGCGTCAAGCACTCCCGATCTGACGGATTTCTCTCCGGTCATGGAGATGATGTGAAAGATCACGAAGAGCAGCACCGAAACCACCACCGGAAGTCCCAGTCCGCCCTTTCGGATGATCGCGCCCAGTGGTGCACCGATAAAGAACAATACGAAGCAGGCGAAAGAGAGGGTGAATTTCCTGTGCCATTCCACCTGGTGCTTGTAGATCAGCTTCCTCCGGATCTCTTCATCATTCCTGTTGAAAATGACCTGGTCCCGTATCTGACGGGCTTTATTCACGGCATAGTCAAGGGCTTCTCTCTTTTGTTCGCTGTTCAGTGATGCCAGCATGTCACCTGACGGTCTTCCCGATAGGGAAACTGAGGAGAACCCGGCAGAATCCAGGCGGGAAAAGTAGAAGAAATGCTTCAGGTTGTTGCGTACCGTCTCGGATTTCCTCTCGTTGAATTGCCTGATGAGCGAATCCTCAGCATGGCCGAGCTGCCTGAGGTTCAGCATCTGATAGTTGTTCCGGAAAAGGTCCTCATTGGTGCGTGTCAGCTCAAACTCCACCAGGCTGAACACCTTGCTTTGCTTGCCAAAAGTGGATCTCTGGAACGGCCTGGCCACACGGTAGTTCCTGGCATCGGTCCTCTCCAGATAATGACTTCCTTGATACAGGTCGAAGATCAGGTACCTGCTGTCTGGCGTAAGTTCCATACGTCCTGAATCCGCAAGGGTCAGGCTGACATTGCCCTTCTTTTCCGAATGATCATAAATCATGACGTCCCTTACCCTCTTGCCGTCTTTTTCTTTTTTCCCGATCCTGATGACATACCCGTCGATACCGTTGTAGAAAATACCTTCCTTGATATCCAGGGCGAGCTTCTGCTCCCTGACATCATACAGAAGTGCCTTGAATTTCAGGTTGGCAACCGGAAGGACATTATTGGAGAAATAAAATGCAAAAACGCTGATGGCTACGGAAAGCACGATCAGCGGCATCATGATCTTCCACAATGAAATGCCTGATGATTTCATTGCTACAAGCTCGTAATGCTCACCCAGGTTGCCGAAAGTCATCAGGCTGGACAGCAGGATGGCCAGGGGCAGAGCCAGAGGTACGAATGTGGAAGATGCATAAAAAAGAAGTTCAGCAATGATATACCATTCCAGACCCTTTCCTACCAGATCGTCCACGTATTTCCAAAGGAATTGCATCAGCAGGATAAAAAGGGCAATGAAAAAGGTGAATACCAGGGGACCCAGGTACGATTTCAGGACTAAACGGTAGATTCTTTTTGTCATATCTGATGCCTGATCTGCCTTTTCATGCCGTTTCCGCCGACATTTATCCATAACGGATACCGGGCCGGATTCTTGCGTGGCCCGCCGTTTCCACCGAAAACTGACCGGCTTCCGCCTTTAACTGATCGAATATTGATAATTAAGGATTTCATGGGTAACTTTGATAGTTTGATTCAAGAGTATATTGTAACTCAGGAGAAAAAAACGAAGTACAAAGAACCGTTTCATCGGGACGTTTTTTAAACGGTATTTTGTCACGTATTGGAAATTTTTATATTTGTTACCTGGAAATCAAAAGCAAAGATCATGAAAAAAGCGCTACTTCTTATTATCGCATGTACTGTGTCATTCATGGTGTTATCCCAGGAAAGGAGGGTGGTGATGCCGAAGTCCCTGACGGATCAGGGCATCATCAGGCACCAGGGCACTCCGATGTGGGATGAAGGGCGGTATGTTCAGCCTTACAATCCGTTGGTACAGCAGGGTGGCACTGCCCTGGAAGAGTTTCAGATCGGTACTACCTGGTATGATCTTCAGTCGAACTCACTTCTGAGCAACAGGATATGGTTGCATGATGACGGCACCATCGGTGCAGTATGGACGATGGGATTTGAATCGGCGGCTTTTAATGACAGAGGCACGGGCTATAATTTTTATGACGGCAACGCATGGGGTCCTCAACCGACGGCAAGGATCGAGAGCTTGCGCACCGGCTGGCCCTCCTATGCTGCCTGGGGCGAGGACGGCGAGATCGTGGTATCCCATGATTTCGATCCCGGACGGCTGGTGATGCTTTCACGGGCACAGAAGGGCACGGGCACCTGGTCGGAATCGTTCCTCAATGGACCTGACACCTACCAGATATCATGGCCCAGAATGACCACATCCGGCAGCAATCATGAGATCATCCATGTCCTGTACAGCACCTGGCCGGTCGCAAACGGCGGAACACCCTATATGGGGCAGGATGGGGCCATGCTTTATTCCCGGTCAACCGATGGCGGAACGACCTGGGATCCCCTCCACCAGGTACTGGAAGGCACGGGTGCTACTTATTACAACAGCATCAGCGCCGACGAATATGCCTTTGCAGAACCCAGGGCCGGGGTGATTGCCTTCGTCTGTGCCGACGCCTGGCATGATATGTTTGCCCTGAAATCAACCGATGACGGAGACACCTGGGAGAAGCTGCTGATCTGGGAGCATCCCTATCCCTTCTTCGACTGGAATACCACCATCACCACCGACACCATATGGGCACCTGACAATTCAGCCGATATTGCCGTTGACAACAACGGGATGGTACATGTGGTATTCGGTATCACACGCGTCGCCCACACCGAGGTGGGTACTACTTACAGCTACTGGCCCTATACGGATGGCATCGGTTACTGGAATGAAACCATGCCCCCCTTTACCGACCCCCTGGGAAACCAGCATGACGCCCTCGATGCCTGGGATGTTCTGATCGGGGATTATAACCTTGTGGGATGGGAACAGGATGTCAACAATAACGGGGTGATCGACCTGCTGGCCGATATTATGGCTTACCGGGAACTGAGCCTTACCACCATGCCGGAAATATCGGTCGGCCCCCTGAACCAGCTTTTTGTCGCCTTCGCAGCCACTACCGAAACATACGACAACGGGACATACAATTACAAGCATATCTGGATGAGAACCTCTCCGGACGGTGGAACCACATGGGGGAATTTTTACGACCTGAACACCGACCTGATCCACATCTTTGACGAATGCATTTACCCTGTCATGGCCGGTTCGGTGGATGAATACGTCCATCTGATCTACAACGCGGATGCCACTCCGGGTACTGCCCTGGATGAGAATCATCCCTACCAGGAGAACCGCATGATCTACGTCAGGGAAAATGTCAATCTTCTGGTCGGAATGGACACGGAAACGTTACCTCTTGAAAGCACTCTGGTATCCCAGAACTACCCCAATCCTTTCAAGGAAAGAACGGTGATACAGGTGACCATCCGGGAGGCTTCACCACTGGTCATCGAATTATTGAATCTCATGGGACAGACCGTCAGAACCATCGATCAGGGATGGAACCAAGCAGGCACACACCTGATCAGTATTGAAGCTTCAGGTATGGATCCCGGAGTTTACTTCTACAGGGTGATGACCGGCAATTCGATCGTTACACGAAAAATGATCATTGAATAGAAGTTCCTTCAAAAAACCTGGGAATTATACAGCATCTTTTCAAACAAAATAATAAACTAACACCCAAACAAGCGAAACATGAAAAAGGTTTTACTCATTGTCATGGCCATGGCCATGGGATTCTGGGGTTACACCCAGAAGAATGCAGGGGTTCCGGCAGAGATGCAGAAATTGTCAAGGAAAGCGTTGAATACCGCCCCTCTTGACGGATCGGAAACCCTCATGAACGGTCAAGTCGCTCCGTACAAGGCTGCGACTGTATTTGACGAAAGCGAGATCGGCCAGACCTTCTACGATCTGCAGAGCAATAAGACCGTGAGCAACAGGATATATTATTTTGATGACGGCACCATTGGAACCGTATGGACATACGGGATGGAAGCCACAACTTACAATGACAGAGGCGCAGGTTACAATTATTTCGACGGAACCGCCTGGGGTCCCTGGCCAACGGCCAGAGTGGAGGGTGAGAAATGCGGATGGCCTGCATATGGCCCGCTGGGGGAAGACGGCGAGATCATCGTCTCCCATAACGCCATTGATAATGCCTTGATCAACAAAAGGGACGTCAAGGGAACAGGAACGTGGCAGGAAAGTTACTTTGCACCTCCTGCCGGCATTGCCAAGATCACCTGGCCCAAAATAGCGATCTCCGGTGTCAATCATGACGTCATGCATCTTTTCATACAGCTGCGTGAGGAGTTTGGCGGACAGGGAACACCTTACACTTACTCCCGCACTGCAGACGGAGGCGTTACCTGGGAGGTGAACCATCAGATCATTGACCTGATCGGGCCATCCTATTACCTCGAGCATGCTGCTGATGAGATGGCCATTGCGGAACCACGCGCCGGTGTGGTGGCCTTCGTGCTGGTCAATGCATGGCATGACCTTGTCCTTATGAAGAGCTCCGATGAGGGTGATACCTGGGTAAAGACCATCATCTGGGAGCATCCCTATCCCTTCTTTGACTGGAACACCACTATCACCACCGACACTATCTGGTGCCCTGACCATTCCGGAGCCATTGCCCTGGACAGCGATGGCATGGCACACATCGTCTTCGGCCTGGGAAGGGTCGCACATACCGAAGTGGGAACCACTTACAGCTACTGGCCTTATACTGATGGTATCGTTTACTGGAACGAAACCATGCCGGCCTTCGAAGCTGCAAACCAGCACAGGGCCCTTGCATACGAAAACCTGGTCGAGGATGTGAATTACATCGGCTGGACCCAGGATGTGAACAACAACGGTATCATCGATTTCCTGCCGGACCTGCTCACTTATCGCACACTCGGGATATGCACCATGCCGGTCATCGGCATCGATGACCTGAACCGCGTCTTTGTTGCCTATGCCTCCACTACCGAGACCTATGACAACGGGACATATAATTACAAGCACATCTGGGTAAGGACATCTCCTGATAACGGGACCACGTGGGGGGATTTCATTGACCTGAACACCGACCTGATCCATATCTTCGATGAGTGCATCTATCCGCTGATGGCACCGAACAGCGATGATTACGTCCATATGTTCTACAACATCGACGCAACGCCCGGCCTGGGTCTTGATGACGATCATCCCCATCAGCAGAACAAGGAGGTCTACGTGAAGTTGAAGAAGGATGACATTGTGGGAATCGGTGAGCCTACCCCGGTTCAAACACAGGTTTTTGTTTCACAGAACTATCCCAACCCGTTCCGTAGCATTTCCTATGTGCAGGTGGAAACGGGTGCCAGGACACCCTTGAGCCTCGAAGTGTATAACCTTATGGGACAGATGGTTTACCGCACCGATGCCGGTATGGTCAGTGCAGGAACCCACCGCCTGACCATCCAGGCCGACAAACTCCAGCCCGGCGTTTACTTCTACACCGTATCTACCGTTGATTATGAGGTAACGCGGAAAATGATGGTTGAATAACCATCTTGAAGTATATCAAATGGGGGGCTTGAATTGGAAGCCCCCTTTTTTTTGCATAAACTTGATGTATCCGGCTTCTTCCCGGATGTTTCATACGAACACCCCGGGAGTCCGATCGGAACTGACAGTCAGGGTACCTGTGATCCCAGCCCGCCATTCGCATACCAGATATCGACCTTGTCCATGTTGTTTACCTCACCGTTCATGTCATAATCTCCCGGGTAGTAGCCCGAATTCCCGGCCTGCAAGGCCCAAACATCTATTTTGTCCGGGTTTCCTATGGTGCCGGATGCATCACCATCGCCTCCCGCCATCCCGAATATTCCTGGTTCAAGTTCTCTGTGTCCAAGGGGTCCGCCATAAACCTGGTTCATACCTGAAGAGAAATCATATGAATAAACATTGCCCGAAGGGGTGAGGGCTCTGGATGACATTACGGCCAGGTGGTTCCTGTGTCTGATCACACAATAAAGACTGTCTTTTACATCGAAGTACAACTCCGGAACCGATTGTCCATCTATGCCGGTAACTGAACCATCACTCATCAGGAAACACGCTCGAGTTGCAACAGTTGTTCCGGGGCCTGCCATGCTCGCCTGTGGTGCATCCAGCAGTTCGACCAGGATCCAGTCGACAATATCTGCCTGTGGAATGGAACTTACGTTTTCGAAACCATAACAAAACCAGGGTGCAGCCTGGTAGGGTTGTGACAGTGGGAGAAAATCTGAGTTGTTTAACTGACTTGACAGGGTGCCTCCAGAGAAGGGTCCCTCAAGGAAGACTTTCAATTGAAGGCTGTTGCATGACATATACTCAAAGGCACCCTGATCGGGAGCGGACCCGTTATAGGAACCCGGTAGCAAATAAAATAATGTATCATTATTCCACATGAACAGGTCCGTACCCTTATCGATGCAAGCAGATGTGTTCTGGAGATGGAAGTCATAGGCAACAGGGTCAACGAACAGGGGTTCATCGGAAATATTACCTTGCAACCATTGCAGGGTACATGCCCCCGTAAGGCCGATACCTGCCTGCCCACCCTGGATGTTGCTGTATGCCACTGTTGCCCAGGACGGGGGTTCCCATGGCTCTGTTTGTAAAAGATATATCTGGAAATCGGACTGACCCCAAAAAATAGAGTTTACAACCAGGACGTGGGACTGCATGGTGCAGAACACACCGTCTCCGGGATCTGATTGACTTTGGTTGCCGAATATTGTTGAATTGATGATATTCATTGATTCGTTCCATGCACAATATATCCCCCCTCCCGAAATTCCTGAGGAATTGTTGTTTATGATGGTATGATCTACCGTTACCATGGATGATTCCGCCGCAATCGCTCCCCCATAAAACCCGGCGTGATTTCCCGACAGGACGCAACGGTAAAGGGTGGCATTTCCCCCCACAACACGGAGGGCCCCGCCCTGAAATCCCTCGTTGTTGCTGAATAACTCGCTTCCCGTGGCATACAGGGTTGCACTTGAATTAAATATCCCGCACCCGTTATTTGCATGAACCTTGCAATAATTGACAAAACCGGTGGAGCCAAGGAGATAAATACCGCAGTCCTGGCAGCCGGTCACCTCGACGTTTTCGATCGTAATTACTGAGGATTCGACTTGAATACCCCCTCCCAACTGGCTGAATGCCCCTCCGGGCAAACCGTTTTTGATGCTTAGGTTCCTGACCAGCACGTCTTCCTGCCCGTCAACATGAATCCCCTGTGCCAGCCCTTCTGCATCGAGGATTGTAATTCCTGTTCCGCTGCCTTCCAGTCGGCAATAGCTGAAAGGATAGGCGGTAAATGATCCGATACCTCCGGTTTTTTTATAAATGCCCGGGGCAACATACACTGTCAGAGGATTCGCAGAATCAGGACAGATTCTTGAAAATGCAAACCGGATGTTGCGGAAGGCGTCATCCGGGCTCAGGCCGGAATTCTGGTCATCACCCATGCAGGAGACATATACATTGCAGAAAATCTGGTTGATACATCCGTGAGAGGCATGTATGAGGAAATTCCTGCCCGGAGATGCATAATACGGAGTTGAAACCAGGACTGAAAAAGTATCCAGGTATAACTCACGTATCTGCTGATCAGGATCATGCAGAAAGATATCTTTTCCCAGGCAGATATCGGCCACATTGTCATAAATATTCGAGGGTTCCATCGGAAAAGTGAGCACGGAAGCACTCTGGTAAAGGTATACGCCGCCTCCCCTCCAGGCCTGGTTTTGTGTAATAGTGACATCTTCCAGGATCGGAGCACAGGAGTTGCAGAAAAATCCGCCTCCAAGATCACCCGCGATGTTATTTTTTATTGTAACGTGGCTGAACTTCGGCTGTGATCCGTACAGATACACCCCACCTCCGTTGGCGCTGGCATAATTCTCAGAGATCAGTGAATGGGTCACGGCCACTTTCGAGGATTGGGTCATATAAATGCCCCCTCCGTAAAAAAGATAAAGATTCCCGTTGTTACGGGCGTGCCTGATATTTACATAATTGAATAAAGATGAATCCTGACCGGTCAGGCCTGTTTTCACGATTCGAATGCCTCCCCATCCCGTGACAGGGTCGGAAGGCCTGAAGGTTATGGAATCGGTTGGGGTGCCGGCAGCGATGACGCTTCCGAACACACTGAACCAGTATGGCCCTTCAAAAACGACCTCCGTTCCTGCTTCGATCTGAAGCTGTTCCCCTTCCAGGATATCGATGTTACCGGAAACCCAATACGGGCTTCCTGCCACAGGCCATACTCCGGAAACCGGACCGGGAGGAACAGTGGTTTGTCCTGGAAGATTTATTGTGAGAAGAGCAATGCAGATAATAAAAATAATGAACCTGTACATATGATTTAGGTTTCGAACTTGAAAATAAAAACCTAAAGGTATATAGCAGGCTCTCAAAAGTCAAGCAAATAATATTAATTTACCCTACCTGTTCAATGAGGTTTTCGGTGGGAATCAAGGATTTTCCCCTGCCGCATATTCTGCCTCGGGCAGGGGATATGAAAAACAGACGGCTATTGTCTGAAGAAGCCTTCTTTTTTGGGTCGTGCTTCATTCACAATGAGCTCACGATCCTCCAGGAGGCGGCCGTTCAGATTATTGATGGCATTCCGGGCTTCACTGTCATCCTCCATGACGACAAAGCCGAAACCTTTGCTTTTTCCTGTGTACTTGTCTGTGATGATTTTTACCGAATGTACTTCTCCGAATTCCGAAAAGACCTCGTTCAGATCGTTTTCCCTAACCTTATAATTAAGGTTGCCTACATAAATGTTCATTTGAATAAGTGTGTGATAAATACTGATTGACCAACCGCTGTGCTTTCCACTTCCGGAGTAAACGGAACCGGGTTCAGCGGTATTTTTTCTTTTATTGTTGAATCCAAAAAACGGCAAGTTTAAAAGACCTGAAAAAGGGTTTTATGATAACACGGCAGCAATATGATTCACTGTTTCGGTTGGTTTCCGATTTTCAGACCGGTGCAAAGATAAGTAAAAAAAATAATTCAGATTTCCTGGGCCTGAATAGCTGTAATGAGGACCGTATTGACGATGTCTTTGACAGTACAGCCACGGCTCAGGTCGTTAACGGGTTTGTTGAGTCCCTGTGAGACAGGTCCGACGGCCACAGCGCCTGCGGATCGCTGAACAGCCTTGTAGGTGTTGTTGCCGGTATTCAGATCGGGGAAGATGAAGACCGTAGCTTTCCCTGCCACCTCACTGCCGGGCATTTTCTGCCGGGCCACCGTGCTGTCAATGGCTGCATCATATTGGATGGGGCCTTCAATTTTAAGGTCGGGCCTTCGAATCCTTGCGATCCCGGTCGCTTTTCTGACTTTTTCAACATCTTCGCCCTTGCCGGAGCTCCCTGTGGAATAAGAGAGCATGGCAACCATGGGATCAATCCCGAACATACGGGCAGTATCAGCAGAGCTGATGGCAATGTCGGCAAGTTCTTCCGAGGTGGGATTCGGGTTGAAGGCACAATCGGCATATACCAGAACCCGGTCTTCAAAGCACATGAAGAAGGAGCTGGAGACAATGGAGAATCCGGGCCGGGTCCTGATGAATTCGAATGCAGGGCGGATGGTATGCTGGGTGGTGTGTGCCGCACCGGAAACCATTCCGTCGGCATGGCCCTTGTATACCATCATCGTTCCCAGGTAGCTGACATCCAGCATGACCTCCCGGGCCTGGTCTCGTGTGACTCCCTTGTGCTTGCGCAACTTGTAATAGGTGGCTGCATAATCGTTGATCAGGTCATTATCGAAGGGATCGATGATCCCGGTGCCTTCGAGCTTGAGGTGCAGCGCACCTGCCTTTTTGAAAATCTCCTCCTCATTACCCAGCAGGGTCAGCTCCACTGCCTCCCTCCGGAGAAGGATTTCGGCCGCCCTCAGGATACGGTCGTCGGTGCCCTCGGGCAAAACGATATGCTTCCGGTGGATCCTCGCCCTTTCAAAGAGCTGGTATTCAAACATGACCGGTGTGACAACCCCGGCTGGGGTGATAGCGATCTTTTCGAGGAACTGTTTCCCATCCACATGCGATTCAAAATGCCCGATGGCCATAGCCATCCTTCGTTCATTGTCGGGGCTGAGCATGGGTTTGATGCGGCTTACATCCATAGCCGTGGTGAAGGTGTCGCCCGGAACCCTGAGGAGTGCAACCGGTTGCTTGCCCACCCCCAGGATCAGCCGCATCACCTCCTGGGAGGGTCTCATGCCTCCTGTCAGTATGATGCCGGCAATCTTGGGATACGTGTCGGAAAGCAGGGTCATGAAAAGGGCGATCAGCACATCGGAACGGTCCGCCGGCGTGATCACCAGAGTGCCTGCCTCCGTATGCTTCAGGATCTGTTCAATACCCATGGCAGCTACCCTGAAATCGGAAATATCATAGTCCATGACATCATCCTCACCGTAAAGATGTTCTGCCTTCAAAGCACCCGCCACCTGACGGATGGTGAGCTTCTGCAACAGGTCATGTTCAGGGATGATGAATCCCACTTCAGTATCGGAGTGAATTTTGACAAGCATCCCCCATAAGGCATCGACATCCTTTTCGACGGCCCGGTTGATGAACATTCCGAAATAACTGCATTTCTCCCGGGCCATCAGCGACCTGATCATCTGGATGATCTCGGCAACCTCCGAGATCCTTTTGCCATGACCGTTCACCACTGCCAGCACCGGAGCCCCCAGATTATTGGCGAGCCTGACATTGAAATCGAGATCAAAGGGTTTGAGAAATCCGGTGTGGTCGGTACCCTCGCATACTACAAAATCACATTTCGACTCAAGTTTTTTGTATTTGTTGAGAATGACCGTGAAGATCTCATCAGGATGGTCCCCCTGCAACAGTTCCATGGCTTCCTGCTGGGTCACGCCATACATCTCATCATGCCGGAACGGAAGCTTCAACCGCTTTGAAACCAGATCGATATCATGGTCTGTTTGCCCATTTAAACTTACGATGGGACGAAAAAAACCTACGCGGTTTACATGCCTGGTCAGGATATTCATGATTCCCATCATCACCAGGGATTTCCCCGAATCAGCCTCGGCTGCTGCGATATAGAGGTTTTTCGACATGTCGGTCTGACTTGGAAACTCAAATCTCAAATGAAAGCTCAAATATAGGACTCCCATCCGATATGGGGATCGTAAATTGAAAGAAAGCTCTTTAAACCCAATCCGATATTCGGAGGAACGACTGATAGCGATAGCGATGGCCTGAGCGACGGCTTGGGGTTAACAGAGAAGTGCCCGGCAGAGTTTCTGGAAAAATAAAGAGGCTGCCCTGCAGGGACAGCCTCGAATGTGGACTCAATCGGCCTTATTTCTTGATCAATGCATCAAGAACCGTTTGTTCGTCCATTTTGCGGGTGCAAAAGAACCAGTCATAGCATTTCATATCACCGCCTCCCTCCATTCGTTCCTTGGCTGTTCCGCATGAACCGGCAGTGGGGACGATCACTTCATCGCCCGGACGCCAATCGGCCGGAGTAGCGATCGAGAACTTGTCGGCCGTCTGAAGTGCGATCAGTACACGGTACAACTCATCGAAATTACGGCCAAGGCTTAGCGGATAATAGATGATGGTACGGATGATGCCCTTGGGATCAACGTAAAACACAGCCCGCACTGCTTTGGTGCTGGATTCGCTGGGCTGGATCATACCGTATTTCCGGGCTACTTCCATCGTGATATCCTCGATGAGTGGGAATTTGACCTCAACATTCTTCATACCACGATACTCAATTTTTTCCTTGATGGTCCTGAGCCATGCAATATGGCTGTAAAGTCCGTCAACAGACAAACCCACCAGTTTACAGTTGACTTTGGCAAACTGCTCTTCCATATGGGCAAAGGTCATGAACTCAGAGGTACAGACCGGTGTGAAATCAGCCGGGTGACTGAAGAGGATTACCCATTCACCCTTGTAATCGGCCGGGAAATTGATATCCCCCTGAGTGGTCACTGCCTTGAAAGCCGGCGCAGGATCTCCGATCCTGGGCATGCTAATCATTTGTTCTTCTTCCATTTTTATGAGATTTAAGTGAGTTGATTAAGGTTTCAACTTCATTTGTTGATCAGCCGGGTTATTTATTCAGATCATAACGGTCCGCATCCATCACTTTTACCCATGCTCGTACGAAGTCCTTTACGAACTTTTCTTTGTTATCATCCTGGGCATAAACCTCACCATATGAACGCAGCACGGAATTAGACCCGAAAACCAAATCCACTCTTGTTGCAGTCCATTTCATTACACCGGTTTTTCTGTCAACAATGTTGTACAGATTGTCAGAGACAGGTTCCCAGGTGTATTTCATGTCGGTGAGATTTACAAAGAAATCATTACTGAGAACACCTTGCCTGTCGGTGAGTACACCATGTTTTGTTCCTCCGTGATTTGTTCCCAACACGCGCATACCACCAATCAGAACGGTCATTTCAGGAGCAGTCAGGCCCATGAGTTGTGTCCTGTCAAGAAGGAGTTCCTCGGGTTTTACGGCATAGTCCTTTTTAAGCCAGTTTCTGTAACCATCGTGAATGGGTTCAAGCACTTCAAATGATTCTGCATCGGTCATTTCTGCCGTTGCATCACCACGGCCGGGGCTGAACGGAACCTTAACGGGAAATCCGGCTTCCTGTGCGGCTTTTTCAATCGCTGCACTCCCTCCCAGAACAATCAAATCAGCAATGCTAACTTTTTTCTTCAGCCCAGATTGAATATCTTCCAGCCTGGCAAGTACTTTCTTCAGGCGTTCGGGTTCATTGCCTTCCCAGTATTTTTGGGGAGCAAGTCGAATTCTTGCACCGTTGGCACCGCCGCGGTAATCAGAACATCTGAAAGTCCTTGCACTGTCCCATGCCGTGTTGATCAACTCAGTTCGGGTTAAGCCACTGGTTAAAAGCTTTGCTTTCAATTCTTCAATTTCTGCTTCTGAAAGATGATAGTCAACAACCGGGATGGGGTCTTGCCAGATGAGGTCTTCTTTGGGTACATCAGGACCCAGATAACGGCTTTTGGGACCTAAATCGCGATGTGTCAGTTTGAACCATGCCCTGGCAAAGGTTTGGGCAAAATAGACGGGATTTTTATAGAAACGATCGGCTATTTTTCGGTATTCGGGATCCCCTTTGATCGCCATGTCAGCGTCTGTCATGATGGGGTTTCGACGAATACCCGGAATGTGTGCATCGAAGGGTTTGTCTTCTTCCCTTATATTTATGGGTTCCCATTGCCACGCCCCTGCCGGGCTTTTCTTAAGCTCCCATTCATAGGTGAGCAACAAATAGAAGTAATCATGATTCCACCTATCCGGGTGGGTTGTCCAGGCGCCTTCCAGGCCGCTTGTTACAGTATCTTCTGCATTTCCTTTTCCCTTCGGATTCATCCAGCCAAATCCCTGGTGTTCCAGAGGGGCTCCTTCAGGACTTGGCCCAAGAATCGATGCATCTCCATTACCATGAGTCTTTCCAACGGTATGGCCACCGGCAGTCAGCGCGACGGTTTCTTCGTCGTTCATGGCCATTCGCTTGAAGGTCATCCGGACATCCTGTGCTGTTCTCAAAGGGTCAGGTTTGCCGTCAACTCCCTCCGGGTTTACATAGATCAAGCCCATTTGAACTGCAGCCAACGGATTTTCAAGCGACTCACGGTCTTGTTCATCGGAATAACGGTTTTTGGTAGGTGCAAGCCATTCTTTTTCTGCACCCCAGTATATATCCTTTTCAGGATGCCAGATGTCTTCACGGCCGCCCCCAAATCCGAATGTCTTGAATCCCATTGATTCATAAGCCATATTGCCTGCAAGGATGAACAAATCTGCCCATGAAATTTTATTGCCATATTTTTTCTTAATCGGCCATAATAGCCTGCGGGCTTTGTCGAGGTTGGCATTGTCCGGCCAACTGTTAAGTGGTGCAAACCTCTGATTCCCTGTATTGCTTCCACCCCGGCCATCTGCCGTTCGGTAAGTTCCGGCAGAATGCCATGCCATCCGGATCATCAACCCTCCATAGTGCCCCCAATCAGCAGGCCACCAGTCCTGACTCTCAGTCATCAGTTTTTTCAAATCATTTTTCAGTCCTTCAAAATCCAGTTTGTAAAATTCTTCACGGTAATTGAAGTCCTGTCCCAATGGATTTGTTTTGCTGTCGTGCTGATGTAAAATGTCAAGGTTTAAAGCATTGGGCCACCAGCTTATTACGGAGTGTTCCGCTTCCGTGTTCGCCCCGCGCATGACGGAATATTTCCCATTTTTTGAAGTGTCCATTTTTTTTATTCTTTTGAATAATGATCATCTGTTTGAATGAATGAATTTCCCCACAATCTGCAGCTTGACATCCTCGATCTGAAATCCCGGGATGGCCTTTTTCCTGAAGTACTCATCCAGGATTTCATCCAGTTCCTCGTCGAAATAATCCTCGATTCTCTCTGATTCGGAGGAATACAGGTGGTGATGGGATTCCTGGACGACATCGTATCGCATGACTTCATTGCTGGTTTTAACCTTTTTGATGATGCCCTTACCCACCAAAGTCTCCAGCGTTTTGTAAACGGTGCCGGTGGCGATATCGGGATTTTGCGTCCTGATCATCCCGATGACCTGGTCTGCCGTTGGATGGTTTCTGGTCTGAAAGATCGCATGCAGAACGGCTAAACGCTGCGGGGTGATCCTTAAACCGGCTTCCTTGAGCAGACTTCTTACATCCCCGACATTCATTTAGGAAAAATTACTAAATAGGAATGATTCTTAAAAAGAATTCCTGCAAAGGTACATCAAAAACACGAGAAAAACAAGTTTTAAACTCATTAATTTTGAAGTCATTCCCTAAGAAATGTCTTTCTCCGGCCTTTACTGAAGGGCAGGGCACTTTGTACGGAGGAATATTTATCAACAATTTCCGGACAGTACGTTTTTTTTTGTTTCATTGTAAAAATGAAAAGACAGTTATGCCTGCGAAAAAATAATTCTGGTCAACCATTTTGGACAGGGATATTATAATATTATTCGTCGCATTCTATTTATTTACGGTAGCGACACTTACCAAGATCGGAAGCAAAAAGGAGATTGGCGGGAGGAAGGCCTTTCTGATCAGTATGTTTCTTACGCCGGTTGTCGGGCTGTTCTTCGTGGCCGGTTCCCCCAGGAAGAATCTTCTCCGTATCGTCCATTACAAATGTCCGCGATGTGGCCTGGAATATACGGATTATCACAGGTCATGTCCGTCATGCAGGAAGGAGGGTGTCCAGGTGCGGCTGGAACGCAAAAGAATGAAGACCTACTGATTTTCAGGTGATGCATTTTCATCATTGCAGTTCAAATGATGGCATATTTCATTTGATGGGGGAAATTGGGGATGTTTTGGCGAAAACGGGTATCTTTTTTTTGATTATGTGTAACCTTTTTTTGAAAGTTTAGTTAAGATAACTATATTTAGGGCCGAATTCGGAGGAACAGACAAACCAACATTAAAGCTTATGAAAAGTATAATTTTACCCTTGGTTACAGGAATCGCTGTATTCTTTCTGGCAGGGACGCTGACCGCTTATTCCCAGGTTCACTCAACTACCGGGGGGGGGTCATGGAGTGACACCCTGACATGGGTGAATTGGAAGGTACCCACAGCCACTGAAGATGTAGTCATCGAAGGACCTGTTGACGTTACCGGTGCGGAATGCAACAATCTGGTAGTGCAGCCCAACGGTATCCTTCAAAACAGAAGTTATACCAATTATACCCTGAGGGTAAGGGGTAATCTGACGAACAACGGTATCATCAGGAACTACCCGGGTTGGTATAACCTCTACATCACTGTGGGAGGGGACATCATCAACAACGGCGAATGGTCCAACAGTTACACGTACCTTACAGGTTCACAGGATCAAACGCTTAGCTTCACCAAGGAGTTCACCGGATACCGGCTTGAGGATGCCAACAGTGGCAGCGCTTTGATCGCCAACACAGATCTGAATTTCAAAAACACGAAAATAGATCTGAACGGCAGCCAGATGAAGCTGAGCCAGGGTGGGAAACTCTATATTTATGGTGAATGGCTTTTCAACGGACAGATCATGGGAAGCAACAGTGAGATATATCTCTACGACAATGCTTTCCTTGAAAGGGTCACTCTTGACAATGTCGCCCTTAAGGGAATCATTAATGTATACAGTAGCGTTGTGATCGAAGAGGAAAGCGTGATCGACCTCTGATGATCTCCTGAATGGATTAGACTTCCTTCTTGGATCCGGGAAGCATTCCTGAAAACCGGAAAAGGATGAGAAAATGCCTTTTCCGGTTTGTTTTTTTCAACGACAGCTGCTGCAATTTCTCTGTACCCTGAATCCGGTTACTGATCCCGCTCCGGACATCTCTGTTCAGATTATGATGGTTGCTTTGAAATTTCTTTTCATTTTTTAATAATTTTGGCCTCTATACGATTTGAATTTAACAATACAGTAAAAACCAAAATCATGACAAAAGGAACGATCAGAAACACAGGAGGATTGCTGGTGCTTTTCATTTTCCTGCTCCATTCAGTACAGGGGCAGATACATTCCACTACGGGTGGTGGATCATGGAGTGATACCCTGACCTGGGTGAATTGGAAGGTCCCCACAGCCACTGAGGATGTCATCATCGAGGGACCGGTTGACGTTACCGGTGCGGAATGCAACAATCTGGTAGTGCAGCCCAACGGTATACTGCAGAACAGGAGCTATACCAATTATACCCTGAAGGTGTCGGGAAACCTGACCAACAATGGCATCATCAGGAATTATCCCGGCTGGTATAATCTTTACATCGCCGTGGGAGGAGACATCATCAATAACGGGGAATGGTCGAACAGCTATACCTATCTCACAGGAGATCAGGATCAGCACCTGGTCTTTACCAAGGAGTTTTCAGGGTACCGCCTTGAGGACGTTAAACCCGGGAGTGCCCTGATCGCAGATTCCGACCTTAACTTCAGGAACACCAAGATCGACCTCAAAGGCAGTAAGATTCAGCTGGGTCAGGGAGGCAAACTGTATATTTACGGTGAATGGCTGTTCAACGGTCAGATCATCGGGAACAACAGTGAAGTCTACTTGTATGACAATGCCTTTCTTGAAAGAGTCACTCTCGAGAATGTGGCGCTGAAAGGCATCGTCAATGTCTACAGTAGTGTGGTGATCGAAGAGGAGAACGTGATCGACCTGTGACCTGATATAGGAACACTGAAAAGTATGCTCATAGGGCCTTTCCGGAAGGGAGGGCCTTTTTTTACCTTGGATTATTGCGGGCCTTTGGCAGCAGTCATCACGATGTTCCCCAAACCTTTGTATTTTAGAGATTGTTTAAAATTTTGAAAATCTGAATCATGACGAAAACTTAAAATTTACAGCCGTTCCTGATAGAAAACATTTATGCGCAATGTTCGCAAAGAATCAGCAAAGAACGCAATGAGGAAACGCATAATATGTATGCTGTCCAGACTCCCATCAATACAATATAGCACACCCTTGGCGATACTGGCGGGATCTTGGCGCACTTTGCGTTTCCGGTATTTAATTCCCGGTTAAACAGCATCAGTATAAATGATTTGGTCGATTATCTCAAAAAGGCTTTCGTTGAATGATACGAGTAAAAACAATTATAAATTTAAGCAGTCTCTTCGACGTTTCAAAAGATGATGCAATTGTTTAATCTCAAGCAGCCATTATTCTTAGCCTTTCAGCATATGAGCAAAAGAAATGCGGTTTATCTCGTCCTGATCATCAGGGGATGGATTTTCCCCTTTTCTTATCTCTTCAGTATTGCTGCGGGATGGTTAATTATACAAATCAAATGACCTCATACATGACAGGGAATGGCATCCGGTATCCCTTACGGATATGGCCGGTACTCACATTCGTGGTACCTGTATTGTTATCAATGGTTTCTTGTTCTTCCGGGACTTCCCCGAAGGACCTTAATCAGGTACTTCCGCTTTATTCCGATGGCAGGCCCTACACCCGATGGTGGTGGTTTGCCTCGGTGATAGACACACAGGATGTGAAGTACCAGCTTGACTGGTTTGTGGATCATGGATTTGGCGGGGTGGAGATTGCCTGGGTTTACCCGTATGAAGGGGATACAGCGGCGGAGAGGTATTCATGGCTCTCAGAGGACTGGACCAGAGCGGTGGTGTTTGCCCGGGAATATGCAAACCGGATCGGTCTGGGTTGCGATTTCACCTTCGGAACGCTGTGGCCTTTTGGAGACAGTAAGGTGCCTCAGGAGGAGGCCGGTCTCCAATATGGAAAGGATGGGTCTGAACGGACCATGCGACTGACCTGGGAACACCCGGTCCGGGGCCGTGTGATCAACCACCTGGATCGGACGGCACTGGAGCACTATTCAGACCGCGTGGGCAAAGCGCTTGCTCCCGCATTGACAGTCGGCCCTACCGCCCTGTTCTGTGATTCCTGGGAGGTGGAAACACGTAAGATATGGAGCGGTGGACTCGACACGGCTTTTTGTGGCCGGTTCGGTTACGATATAACACTTTTTATGGACAGTCTGTATCTCCCCGGTTACGAGGCTGTATTTTACGATTATTTGAAACTGGTCTCCGATCTTGTGATCCGGGAGTTCTATATTCCCTTTACCGGGATCAGTCATTACCTGGGGTGCTTTTCCAGAGCGCAGTGTGGAGGTGCACCCACAGATTTGGTCACTGCCTTTGCCTCTGTGGATATTCCCGAAACGGAGGCCATCCTGTTTGAGCCTTCCTTTGCCTTGATCCCCGTTTCTGCTGCCATCCTGGCGGGTAAATCCATAGTGTCATCCGAAACCTTCACCTGCCTTTACGGATGGAAGGGCTGGCCGGGGCCTGGCCCTTATCAGGGAGAGGAACAGGTGGCCGACCTCAAACGCCTGGTTGATGCCCTCTTCGCCCATGGGGTCAACCAGATCATCTGGCATGGTACACCATACAATGGCCCGGGCGGGAACCAGCGTTTCTACGCATCGGTACATACCGCCCCGGGGAGTAAACTCGAGGCCGACCTGCTACCTTTTAACCTCTATCTCACACAGGTCTCGCAGGTCATGCGGAAGGGGAAACCTTATACCGAAGTGGCTATTTACCTGCCCCTGGAGGATGCCTGGATGGGTGTGGAATATCCCGACTCACTGAAATTCCCGTGGGCATGGGGTGAATATGAAATGAGGTATGTCCGCCCTCCGGAGCAGCTCAAAGGGTATCAGCCCATATGGATCAACAGTCATTTCCTTGAAACTGCAACTGTTGATAATGGAAGGTTGTATTCCGGAGATGCCTCCTTCTCACTGTTGTATGTGGATGTGAAATACCTTGATATGGATGGACTCAAAGCAATACAGCGGATTGCTGTTGAAGGATTACCCGTATGCATCCGGAACATGCCGCTTCAGCCGGGTTACCGCCCTGATAAGGATTATGAACCCCTCCTGAATTCTCTCATAAATCTGCCGAATGTTTCAGACGACCCTGCTGGGATATGGGACAGGACACCTTTGGTTTCAGGGGAAGATATACCGGATTTTTTTTGCAGGCATGACCATGACACGGCCTGGATCTTTTTTGCCCATCCTGTATCGGAGGATCTGAAATACCCACTTGAATATGGCGGTTCTTACCAGGAAGACGTGATCCTGAGGCAGGTCCGGCTGAGGGTTGGTTCATTGGATACCTTGGTTGAATTGAAATTTCAGCCATACCGGTCGTTGCTGGCCCTTATTTCAGGCGGGAGATTGGATTGGGAGCCTCTGACCTACATTCCCCCTGTTCCTGAACAGCTGGCTCCGCAGCATCAGGAGTGTCGCGACGGGCAATAAAACAGAGGCCCGGCGGTTTATCCGCCGGGCCTCTCAGTTTTTTACTCAGCTTTTATTACCCTGTGAAATCCATTGTTTCACAACTCAGGTCACTATGGTACCTGGGCGCCCGATCCGCTGTTGGGCTTCCAGATATCATTCTTATCACCGTTGTTCACCTGGGAATCGAGGTTGAAGTCCCCGGCCAGGTAACCGGAATTTCCGGCCTGAACAGACCATACCTCTATTTTATCCGCATTGTTAACCTCCCTGTCGGCGTTACCGTCCCCACCGATCATGCCCCAGATCCCCGGTACAATCTGCTTATGTCCCAGAGCACCTCCGTAAGCCTGGCTCGAACCGGTTGTATAATCATAGGAATATATCCCCCCTGATCCGGTCAGCGGATTGGCAGACATCACCGGAAGGTGATTCCTGTGGTGCAGCACAACGAACAGGTTCTGCGAGACAGAGACGTTGAACTGCGGCAGGCTGCTGCCATCCGTACCTGTGAACGAGCCATCCTTCAGGACAAAACAGGCTTGCCTTGCGATCATGGTAGCCTGGGTGGCCTGGCTGGCAGTAGCGGCATCGCGCAATTCCACCAGAGCCCAGTCCACCACATCGGCATTGGGGATGGACGGGACACTCTCCGTACCGCTGTAATTCCAGGGAGGATTGTTATACGGCTGGGCCAGCGGAAGGAATCCGGACGTGTTCAGTATTGTGGTCATCTGTGTCCCGCTGAAGGGACCCTGCAGATACTCCTTCAGGGCGGTCTTGATCCCGGCCTGTTCCACGGTGATGGTCACATAATCGGCTGCTGTGCATCCCCCTGAGGTGACTGTCAGGGTATAGGTGATGGTGGCAGGCGGTGTGGCTACCGGATCGGGTATGGCCGGATTGCTCAGATAGCTGGTGGGAGTCCAATCATAAGTGTACCCGCCCACTCCGCCTGAAGCAGAACCGTTCAACTGTGTGCATCCTCCTGCGGTAATGGTGACATTGGGGCCTGCATCGGCGATCAGCGGATTGGTCACAACGGAAACCGTCCCGTTATTGAAGACCGTCGGGAACAGGTTGCCGTTGAGATCCGAATATTCACAGGCACCCGGTGTCTGGGTGTCCCAGGTCAGAGTGCTGGAGCCCGATGGCAGGATGAACCGGAATACGATCAGTGTTCCGCTACCGATATCTGCCGGATCGGTCGAGGCCCAGCTCATGATCACCTTTCCGGGGATGCTGTTTACCACCAGCAACCCGGTGGCGAGCTCCGCGTGCGGGTCCTGGTATCCGTTGAAGGTGATCTGCCCCGGATTGAAATTAAGAGTCAGGGAAATGGCTCCCACATTGTTGCAGTTCGAGACTACTATAGGCAGAATCAGGTTCCCGGTGCATGAATTGGAAACCGTTGACACTGTAGTGGTGATCGGGGTCAGTACCGTGAGGGTGGCCGGATTCGAGTATTGGGGTGTGGGCGGACAGGAGGCGGTCAGCCTGCAGCGGAACATCCAGCCGTCCATCCCTGCAACAACCGGATTGACGGTCATAGTAGCTGTGGTTACCCCGGAGTAACCCGAACCGTTGGAGAGGTTGCCCCAGTTTGCACCCCCGTCGGTGCTGCGCTGCCATTGGTATCCCAGGTTGCTGCCGGTAGCTGTGATGGAGAAGCTGACCGGTTGTCCGGCCACCACAGTTTTGTCAACAGGATGGGAGGTGATCTCTGGCGTCTGGTATACCAGCGACTGGCCGTTCACATAGCTGGCCGAAATGATGTTGCCGTTGATGTCGCTGTATTCGCAGTTGCCAGGAGTCTGTGTATCCCATGTAAGGGTTGAAGTGCCAGCCACACCCTCAAACAGCAGCTCGATCAGCAGTCCGTCACCAAATGACGAGGCTGTGGTGGAGGTCCAGGTCATGAAGACCTTTCCTCCTCCGGCATTGCATACGAAGTTGCCGCCGCCGAGGGCAGGATTGAGACCCTGGAACCCGGTATATGTCAGTACCGATGTATTGTAACCCAGCGTCAGTGAAAAAGCCCCCACGCTGAAGAAATGGGTTACATTCACGGGTATGACCACCGGGCCGGGACAGTCGGTCTCGTTGCCGGCGGTGGTGGTGATGTGCGGCAGCACCGTCAGAACGGCAGCATTCGATGTAACTACAGGTGGACAGGTACCTGAAACCACACAATGGTACTGGTAGCCGCTCATGCTGAGCAAAGCATTGGTGACATTGAGTGTGGCGGAGGTCACCCCGCTGTAATGACCGCCGTTGGTCAGGTTTGTCCAGGAACTTCCACCGTCGGTGCTGATCTGCCATTGGTAGGATAGGCCCGTCCCTGTGGCCGTTACCGAGAAGGTGGTGTTGGTGTTCTCGGGAATGATCTTGCTTGCGGGGTGGGAGGTGATGGAGGGGATCTGGTAAACCGTCATGCTGTTGTTGACGAACACTGCTGTGATCTCATCCCCGTTGATGTCGCTGTATTCGCAGTTGCCGGGTGTCTGGGTGTCCCATGTCAGCGGGCATGTACCGGTAACAGCGTCAAACTGCAACTCTACTAGGGCTCCTGAAGTAATGGTCACGGCGCTGGTGGCTGTCCAGGTGATATATATCATTCCCCCGGCAGCATTGGCAACAAAGTTTCCCGGTGCCAGAGCCGGATGCACATTCTGATAGCCCTGGTAGATAAGTACCGCCGGGTTAAAGCTGAAGGCCAGCGAGAAGGCGGCGGCAGCCTTGAGGGTATCCACCCGCACCGGCAGTTCGTACGATCCAGGACAGGTATTCTGAGTCTGGAAGGTCGTTGTGATCGGATAGACCACGGTCAGTAACGCCGGATCGGAGAATGCGGCCGGTGTGCATGTCCCTTCCACCCGGCAACGGTACATGTTGCCGTTCATGGAATAGGGAATGTTGGAGACATTCAGCGTGGCTGTGGTCACTCCGGAATAGGAACCTCCGTTGTTCAGATCTGACCAGCTGGAACCGCCATTGACAGATATCTGCCACCGGTAAGTGATACCCGTGGCTATGGCGCTGATGCTGAAGCTGGTGTTCTGTCCCGGAAGGACTGTCCGGTTCACCGGCTGGGTGTTGATGACCGGTGGCTGAAATACCGTCACCGGTCCATTGGTGTAGGTCGACGGGATAATGTTCCCGTTGGGGTCGCTGTATTCACAATTACCTGGAGTCTGAGTGTCCCATGTCATATTGCTGCTCCCCGGAATGCCTGAAAACCGGAGGTCCAACAGGGTGCCGGAACCGATATTGGCCGCTGTGGTGGAGGCCCAACTCACGATCACCTTGTCACCGGGACTATTCACGATCAGAAAGCCCGTGCCCAGTTGCGGGTGCACATTCTCATGCCCCACAAAGGTCAGAGTTCCTGTGTTGAACTGTAGCACCAGGGAGATGGCACCGACATTGTTGCAGTTGGCCACCGTGACGGGGACCACCAGCTCACCGGGACAGGTTTGCACTGTCCCGGCCGTGGTGCTGATCGCCTGGCTTTGCAGCAAAAGGGGCCAGGTAATGATGAAAAGCGCAGATATTAATTTGATCAGTTGCGTTTTCATGATTACCCGGTTAGCGTGTGACACTCATTTTGTTGACTATACTGTAGTTTCCTCCTGAATTGCCGAATACCAGCTCGTACAGGTAGATGCCTGGCTCGAGTCCCGTGCTGCTGAAATCCACAGTGTATGAACCACCGGTCTGATAATCGTCGACCACAAGCGCCACTTCCGTACCGGTCAGGCTCATCACCCTGATTGAGACATGTCCGTCAGTGGGAATGTTATAGCTAATGGTTGTGGATTCGTTGAACGGGTTCGGGTAGTTTTTGGCGAGCCAGAGACCGTCAAGTGTCCGGGTGGGGACGGCAGTCATCAGGGTGACCAGACCGGGAACGGTCAGGGTCACATCCTGATACACCGTACCGGCCGGATTGGCGAACTCGGTGTTCGGATAGAGCTCAAGGTAAATCGGTTCCAGAAGCCCGGTCAGGTCCTTGGCCTGGCATTCGAGACGGATCATGACCTCATCCTGCTGGAGCGTCAACGGATTCAGGTCGGCCCATGCGATCCGGGTCAGCCCGTCGGCGGCAGTGAAGATCACGTTGCCGGAAGTGTTCAGCAGCTGGGCACCAGTTACTTCCATGTACTCTTCGGGGTAGAGCAATCCGAAGGAGACCGCGCCCGCCTGGATCATCTCCTTGATCCGGACATCAACGGTGAAATCGCTGAAGGAGCCGATCACCTGTGTGCCTTCGTAGACAAGCAGGACAGAGCCTCCGTCTCCATCAGTTGGAACATACGATGAGTTCACATCGCCGAAACAGAGCATCTCGAAGTCGTTGACCACCTGGTTGCCGTTGATCGTGAGAGATGCAGAGTTATATAGCCAGTCGCCCGTGGCAAATGATGAGATATGTCCGGCGTAGCGCCGCATCACCAGGAGGGCGTCCGTACCGTTGATGGTGGCAGAAGCGTTCACATCGGCTGCGGCCAGCTTCATGTTCTCCAGGGTGTCGATCTTGGCAAAGTGATTCAGGATCAGCAGACCGTCGGTGGAGTTGACACCACCCCATGGATCGGATGGCGTGATGGTCAGGGTATAATTGCCCGAAGTGAACGGAGCAAAGGCATAGTGCCCTAAGCTATTGGTTACGGTGCTGGCGATGGGGATTCCGCCGAAATCGAAGATTTGCATCTGCGCATTGGTCATGGCAGTGGATACGGAGTTGCTGTACCATACATCACCGCTCAGCAGCGTGGTTGTTGCCGGCAGGGAAGGAATCTGTGCGAAATCGGCGAAGATCACGATCCCCTTGGCGGTGTTGTCATACCTGTCGTAGATGGTCTGGGCTATCATGGCGGAATCGCCGGTGCCCCAGTAGTTGTTGCGGGCGTCGATGTTGTTCGTGGTGTTGTTGTACACATTGTACAGGCCGTTCAGGTAGAGGTTGCAGGTATAGGAAGGATCGTTTCCGATGTCGGGGTTGGAAGAACCATCCAAGAATATACCGTGTCCGGCATTGTTTGTGAAATCAATCGTCCTGATCACCGGGCTTGCATTATTCATCCGCATGCCTTCGCCGGCCGATCCGGTCAGATAGGAGTCAGTTAGTGTAGGCTGGCTGGTGTTTTCCGAAAAAACATTATAACCTGATCCCTTTTCAATGCGGCAGAACCTAAGGGAAGAAGTGGCGCCATTCCAGTCGCTGTTGTCGTGGAAATAGATGCCGTCCCAGCCGCCGGCAACTCCGTTATAGGGCCTGAAAACGATCAGGCTGTCCGTATTCCCCTCGGCATAAAGTTCTCCTCCATAGTAGTAACCAGAGTGATATCCAACCTGAATATTGGTGTTCAGGTCAAAATTCAGGGTTACACCGGGTTTGATGGTGAGCCTATTGATGTTAGCATACTTGCCGATCAGTATATCTCCCAACACAAGGTATTCGGCATTATCAGCCGTGATGGTGCGGCTTTCCGTGTATGTTCCCCCCGAAAGAGCAATATAATTGATCCCCTTGCTGTTGAAGGTATTGTCATTATGGACGGGTTGTGAGGTCCAATCCATCATATACACCGGGTATCTTCCGTTGTTTCCGAAAACATTATTGGAAAAGGAACCGTAGGAGGCGTTGTATCTTAAGCCGTCGGTTACCGCATCCCTGATGATGCAGTTATCGATGGTTACCGAGCCGGTATTGTCACAATAAATATTATAATCATTTGCTTTTTCAACCACACAGTATTGAAGTGAATTGGTGGCTCCGTTCCAGTCGCTGTTGTCGTGGAAATAAATGCCGTTCCATGAACCTGCAACCCCGTTGTAGGGAGTAAAAGTAATGGGCATGCCTGCAGTGCCTTCGGCATACAGTTCACCGCCATAATAATAACTGGTGTGGTAGCCTGCCTGTATCATCTTGCCCGGATCGAAATACAAATTTACCCCGGGTTCAATGGTCAGCCTTCTTACTTCGGCATATCTTCCAATCGTGATGTTATCAAGGATATGGTAGCCGATTCCGTCATATTGCATTGTTCTGTTTTCGCTGATAGTTCCTCCGCTGAAGCCGATCAGGTTGATGCCGTTTCCCGTGTATGTGTTGCCATTCAGGGTGGGCAATGTGAGCGGTTCGGCAAAGAAGAGGGGATACCTGCCGTTATTGCTGAAAGTGGAGGTTTCAATGCTGTTAAAAGCGTTGTAACATTTTACCCCGTCAGTAACCGCATTTCTGAAGACACAGTTAAGCATGAGAGGG
>JAFGHD010000075.1 GCA_016939365.1 Bacteroidales bacterium
ATAGCCTGTATAGTTGGTGATGGTCAGAAAATTCTGCAGGCTGGTATAGACAGTGAGCCGTTTCAGGGCGATCATTGACAGCCACTTGCGGGGCAGGGAATAGGACAGCTGGACGTTCGAGAGCCTGATAAAGGAAGCGTCCTCGACAAACCTGTCACTGGTTTTATTGACATAGCTGTCCGACATTTTCGGAATATCCGTATCCGTATTCTCTGGCGTCCAGCTGTCTGTCAGCCATGCACCGCCGTTGAATTCCCCCAGGGTGCCATTGGACAGGGTTTGGCGTGATCCGTTATACATGTCAACGCCCTGGACCCCGTTGATGATGGCATGCAGTTCGAAACCCTTGTAAGCCAATGTATTGATGATCCCGAAAATATAGTCGGGCAGGGCACTTCCAATATAACCCATGTCCGCATTGGTCAGCACCCCGTTATGATTGGCATCCAGGAATCTTTGATCACCCAGTCCCTCGTCCCCTGTAAATCTTGGTGTGTTCTCAATATCATCGCCCGCCTGGAATATCCCGTCCGTGATGAATCCCCAGATGTTACCGATGGGTTTGCCGGGTTCAATTTTGGTGATCCCGGTATAAAATTCTATATCATTCGCAAGGCTTACCACTTCGTTCTTATTGATGGAGAAATTACCGTCCACGGTCCACCTGAAGTTACCGCTAACGAAAATATCAGCTCCTACGGCCAGTTCAAATCCCCGGTTGTTCATCTCGGCAATATTGGAGATGATGTTCACGGTACCCATGTTCCATCCATCCCCATAGCCCGTATGTAAGGGCAGCGGCATATTCCATAGCAATTCGGATGTGGTACGGTCATACAGATCGATATTGAAGCGCAACCTGTTGTTCAGGAATCCCATGTCCAGTCCGATATTTGCCGTTGTCGACTCTTCCCAGTGAACACTTTCATTCGGGATCGACCCGATGGATGATCCGATCCACATAACATCGCCTCCGGTGCTTCCCACCCCACCAAAGTTGGCATTCGATCTGTTGGTGCCCACCGCCATCCTGGGCAACCATTGATAAAGAGAGATGTTGTCATTACCCGATACACCCCAGCTGACCCTGAGCTTCAGCTGATCGAACAGGTTCAGGTTCTTGATGAAATTCTCCTCTGAAAGTTTCCAGGCTGCGGATGCAGACGGGAAGGTGCCCCATTTTTGCTTGGGACCGAATTTGGAGGATCCGTCCCTTCTTACCGTGACCTCAACAATGTACCTGTTCAGGAAATTGTAGTCAACCCGGCCGAAAAGGGACTGAAATACACTTCCCGATGTTCCAGAGTTGATCGAATGGTTTGCCTGTGTGAAGGCAGCCATATTGTACCACAGGAAAGACTCCCTGCCGATTTCCTCACTGAACATGCTGTTATAATCCGAATTTATGACCTGTTGCTCAACACCGAGCAGGACTTTTAGCTGATGATTCTGTGCGATTTGCTTGTCGTAGGTGGCTGTAATGTTGCCGATCCACCTGTTCCTGTAATTATCTGTTATGGATGCCCGGGCAAGGGCGCGCGTGGCGGTTGCACCAAATAGCTCTGCCGTCACGAAGGTATTGCCTTGGTAGGTCGTGAAATCTCCTGCAATATCGGCTTTCAACGTAAGATCCTTGATGACTTCATAGCTGAAGAAAACATCTCCCACCAGTCCCGTGGTCCTGTCTCTGTCTTTCTGGCCCTCCGCCTGCAATCTGGGATTATCCCAGGTGGCAAGATTATAGTATGCCCCGGTTGAATCGTACAGCGGATAATAGGGGAATGAGGTAATGGCACCCCCTGCTGCACCCAGTGACCAGCCGGTGGTTACATTAAAACTGTTCCCTTCAGTGCGGTACACATTGGCACTGACGCCAACATTCATTTTCTGATTGATCTCATGGTCAAGGTTCAGCCTCACACCTCCTCTTTTAAAATCCGAAGCATAGATGATGCCGTCTTCCTCCCTGTAGTTCGCAGACAATGCATAGGATGTTTTCCCACTTCCCCCTGAAATCGACAGGTTGTAATAATTTGTATGGGCTGTGCGGAAAATCTCATCCTGCCAGTCTGTATCAGCGATATAGCCGTTAATGGGTTCTGTGCCATCGATCTGGCCCTGGGTAAACTGCGCCGGCAATCCTACCGTCGTAAGTGCCCTGTTACGCAGGGTACAATACCCTTCCCTGTCAAGCAGATCCAGCTTTTTGGATACATTGGAAATGGAATGGTAATATGAAAAATCAATCCTGTTCTGGTTCTTCTCCCCTCTCTTTGTGGTCACAAGAATCACCCCATTGCCACCCCTGGCTCCATAAATGGCCGTGGAGGATGCATCCTTGAGGATCTCCATGCTCTCGATGTCCTCCGGGGGAACAGAATTAATATCTCCACCAATGAAACCATCGATGACCCACAGGGGACTGTTGGTGGTTTGAAGTGAGCCGTGTCCGCGGATCCTGATGGACGGGCCCGAACCCGGCATGCCACTCGTATTGGAAACCTGGACACCGGCTGCCTGCCCCTGCAGGGCATAATCGATCCTTGTCACGGGTCTGACGGCCAGATCCTCGGCATCCAGTGATACAATGGCGCCTGTCAGGTCACTCTTCCTGGTATAACCATATCCCACGACAACAAGCTCATCAAGGGCTTCATAAGCAAGCGCCATGCTGACATCAATCACGGTTTGATCGCCCACTTCTATCTCCTGCGAGGTATAACCCACAAATGAGAATACGAGCACATCCCCGGATGCAGCTTCAATGGAATAGTTACCGTCCGCATTAGCCACCGTACCTGTAGTGGTACCCTTAATGATAACATTTGCACCTACCAGGGCAGTACCATCACTGATGTCTGTAATGGTGCCGGTAATGGTTCGCTGCTGGGCCTTGATACTGAATACCGAGAATATTGCCATGAAGGTCAAAAGCCATACTCTCTTTATCATTAATTTACTCATCATATAATTTTTTACACACATGTTTAACAGTTCTTTTTGTTCATTCCTCGGCCTCTGTAACCGTTATCACATAATCCACAGTAACCTGCTTATAGTCCTTTGCATCGCCCACCTGCCGGTTGGTTAATACGAATGTAGCGGTATACTGGCCCGTTTCCTGATAGGTATAGTTCATATGGCCGCCGGCCCCGGTATCGGCACCGGTAGTTGTCAGGTCTGACGGGTTGAATTCTGCCCAGACATGTCCGGGCGTCCCTGAAAAGAATGCGTAGAAATCTGCCTTTCCGCAGTTTTCAAAATGTATTTCCCGGCCCGCATCAACAGTATAGGGTTCGTTCAATTGAATGATCTCTCCTTCCTTTTTAATGGTCAGTGTATAGCATGCAAGCGGGTCTTCCACTTCTTTTTCACACCCGATCGCAAGCATTAAGGATGGAATTACCATCCAGCATAACAAGGTTTTAAAGTATCTCATGATGTATCGTTTTGATGCCTTTTTTAACTCAGAATCAATAGCAATCCTGCAATGATCAGGATCACAAGCAATATTTCAAGCAATACCAGAAAAACAATTCTCCGCTTTGTGTTGACAAATTTCATCCAATGTCCACTGAAAATTGAGCCTGGGATATGCATTTATTGTGGTGATAAACATCACCCTGAAATTCCATGATTTGTCAACATTCAAAAATTCATTAATTATCTGATAATGAATTTTTGTGTACAGAAACCTCCATTCAATGCCTGTACTGTAATGAAGTAAATCCCGGCTTCCAGGTGCGATGTATTCACCTCGATCAATCCTGATTTCAGCTTACTCAGACTCGTGATCTCCTGTCCGATTATATTTCTTATCGTAAGTCTCTGGATTTGGTCCTCCGCTTTTATAAAGACTTTATCCGTTGCGGGATTTGGGTAAAGGGTAAACCCGACTGACTGCATTTCAGCGACCGAGGAAGGTTCACCTTCCACGAAATCATCGAAGATGGCTATATCATTGTAACTCCCTACACCGATCTTTCCCTCTGTTCCCAAGGCATCATCGGTAACCGACATGTATTCGACCCCATCAACATAGGCCGTTACGGTGGTTCCGCTGCGCACAAGCCTGTAATCGTGATACATGGTATCGCTGATAGCCGGCGTTGTATTTAGCTCTCCAACCTCAACTGCTCCGCTTGTATCGACCCCGTAAAAGCCGTTGATATCTTCGCCCGTAAAACGCATATAGGAGTAGTTGCTTCCATCCTCATATCCAAAGGCTATGATGAAATCTGCCAATGGATCCAGTGCGCCACTCTTGATCTTGTTGACTTTGGCCTTCAGGCTGATATCAAAATCACCGTATGTAGCCAGGTCATAGACTGCCAC
>JAFGHD010000076.1 GCA_016939365.1 Bacteroidales bacterium
GAACCAACCTGTCCGGAATGGCATCTGCAATGGTTTCCTCTCCGATGATATCAAACCAGTTTGCCACAGGCAATTGGCTGGCAATGAGGGTAGAGCAGCATGCGTGGCCGGTCCTCGATCAATTCCATCATATCCGGTTATTGCAGGTGTTCCAGGTGCGTGAGCCCAAAGTCATCGATGATCAGCAAAGCGGTTTTGGAGAGTGATTCAAAGAGGTTGATGATCGTTCCTTCGGTACGGGCCATTTTGGTTTTCATCAGCAGCTTTTGAGTGTTATTATAAGATACCTTGTAACCATGTGCACAGGCCTGATGTCCGAGTGTCAACCCTTTTCACTTTATACTTTTTCACTTTCAACTCACTGCGGGCCGGGGGTGAGGTCCAACGCGACCACGAACAGAGGATCGCCTTAACCTCCGGGTAATTCACTGTACCGTACCGATTTCCTCCGACAGGGAACTGCAAATAATAGCCACGAATCCACGAATTAAAAACAAATGAATTCGTCTTCAATCAGTGCATTCGTGGCAACAAAAACCCAACTGCCCTGGAGGCATCCCAAATGCCCACCTTGTGGCTGAGAGGTGTCATAGGTCGATTCTGATCGCGATCACGACCAGGAGGCTGGAGTTTTGGTGATTTATTGTTTACTCCCGTCGGAAACCAAAACCCGTAGAACTTCAGATATTCCCTGCCCATTCACACCCTCACCATCCGTCCTTTCCAGGTCGTCCATCCACGCCACTTCCTCTGGATCGAGGCTGCGGCGATCACAGGCAGAGCCAGCTGCTGCGGCAAGGCGTAGAGCAGGTTCTGCCATACCGGTTGCCTGCCGGCGAGAGAGACCATGATCCTCAGGGCTATGCCAGCCAGCAGGTAAATGCCGGTGATGGCAGGCAGCATGGAAAAGGCCACGGGAACCGCCCCGAATGTGGTGAAAAGCACAAAAACCAACATCCAGGGGATGTTCCCCCCGAAGAACTCAGGCATGTTCTTGGCAAAACCATTTACCGCTTCGCGGAATCCGCCGTACATCCGGCAGGCGATCTGACCGCCGCTGAGCAGGGTCTGGACGGGCAGTCCGAGCTTCTTCATATCCTTCATGATACGGATATCTTCAACCTGCTGAAGGCGAGCCCTTTCATGAAACCGGTACCGATGGTATGTTTCACTCCTGAAGCACATAAACTGGCCGTTTGCGGCTGAGAGCGAGGGTCTTTTACAGATGCGGGTCAACGGCAGGGGCAGCAGGCTGAGCAGTATCCAGTTCATGAGCGGCACGGTGGTCTTTTCTCCCGCGGTTTCCATGCGTTGTACCGGAAAGACCGACAGCAGCTCCAGTCCCTGTTCATTCATGTATGCAATGGAATCTTTAAGTAAGCCGGGACTGACTGTGACATCAGCATCAAGAAAGAGCAGGTAATCTCCCGTTGCTTCCTTTGCCAGGATATCGCATGCCCTTGTCTTGCCCAGCCATCCACCGGGAAGGGAACCGCCCCTGACCAGCCGAACGCGGGAGTCCCTGCGGGAAAAGACTTCGACAACCTGTGCAGTGCCGTCCGAGGATTCATCATCGTAGACGATCACTTCGTATGCTGCATATTCCTGGGTAATGATCCCTTCAAGCAGGGAAGTGATATGATGTTCCTCATCACGGGCAGGTATGAGAACGGAAACCGTCGGAGATTCATCGGGTGATCCCTGTTTGAGCTTTGTGCGGGCAGCAAGGTTGATCAGGGCTGTGATCAGGCGTAGCCCCAGGAAGACAATCGATATAACGGCCAGCAGGGTCACACATCCTCCTTTTGAAGGGCAACGCAACGTTCAAGGAACCGGTTGAAAGCCCTCTGCACATCGTCCCTGCTGCCTGAGTCCTCAGGAAGAAGCTCTTCCAGGTAAATATTTGCCGATGGCCGTCTTCTGGAGAAATAGTCCACCAGAGTGATATACATCACCACCTGGAATGGCCCCGGTGAATCCCGCAGGATCCGGTACCAGCCCTTCTCAAACTCCAGGGGACGGGTGTATTTCGAGCGGATCTCACCCTGGGGGTAGAGCAGCAGCAGATTTCGGGGATCCGAGAGCAATCCCCGGGCGTAGGCGACCGTCTCCAGGATGCTCCTGTGACCCCGCCGTATGGAAAAGGCGCCTGCCCTGCTGAGAAACATCCTCTTTGAAAGCTGTTCCTCGAGCATCATCACATAAAACCGGCGCCGGAACCTCTGCATATTGACATACCGGGCAATGAAGCCGTCCCACCAGCTGAAATGGTTCCCGATCATGAGGATGGGTTGCCCCCTGTCGTTCACCTCGCCCTGTATCACGATCCTGCGGAAGTGGCTCTTCAGCATGATCCGGGTATACACATCGAAGAAAGCGAGATAGAAGGGATGTTGCCGGGCCCGTATCATCTTCATGCTTATTGGATCATATCCCGCAGGTTCAGGATCACGAAGAAGAGTAACTGTGTGGTGAATACCGGCAGGGCCATCCTGTTGGAGAACGGCCTCCGGACAACCTCCCAGTATGCCAGGAAGACCAGTGAGATTACGAACCATGCGATGTAGTTGTGGAAGGGAACTGTGCCGTCTGTCCACGTCCACATGTCCAGTCTTATGGCTGAAGGTTCGAGCGCCAGGTCATATATTACCATCAGCGCCGCACCTGCGGTGATTCTGGCCAGGTAGGGCAACCTGAAATGGCCGGTGATCACAGAGACACAGTAAATGAGCATGAACCAGTTTACACCGATGATGAGCGGTGTTTGCTCCACTTTGATCCCCAGTGTGTCACCGTAAGAATAGCTGCCGAAGACCAGGCCGGTCTGCACCCCGACCACCTCCACCAGGAATCCGGCGGTCATGATCTTCAGGCCCAGCAGGATGAAACGGAGGCTCCAGCCCGCATGGAAAGCCAGCAGGAGTGCCAGTGAAAGGAGTAGTGAGAAGGGTGTAAGGACTGTGAACAGCGTTCGTGTCGCTGGGATACTCAGGCCTGCCACGCCCACGGCGAAAAAGGCGGCAAGCAGCAGTGTGGCCGTCCGATGGCCTTTGTTCAGCAATGCGCCCTGGGTCTGTAGGTTGCTGTTCATCTGAGGTCTTCCTGGATTTCACTGGCGACGATCTGTGCAGATGACAGGCATAAAGGTATGCCCCCACCGGGATGGACGCTGCCTCCGGCAAAATAGAGCCCGGGGATACGGCGTCGCTTGTTCGGGTGCCTGCGGAATGCTGCCAGCCTGCCGTTTGAGCTGAGGCCATACAGAGCACCCTGTAATGAAGAAGTCTGGGCCATGATCCCCCGAGGATCAAGATGATCCTCAAACATGATGTGGGATTTGATGTCTGTTGCGAGGAACCGGTTGATCTTGCGGATGACGGTTTCACGCACCCGTTCCCGCATCAGGGTCCAGTCCTGGCCGCTGTCCACTGGTGCGTTCACCATCACGAACCAGTTCTCCGCACCTTCAGGGGCATCACCGGGTACCTGCCTGGAGCTGACGAAAATATATATGGTCGGGTCGTCGAAGATCATCCCGTTGCTGAACAGATACCGGAATTCCTTCCTGTAATCTCCCGAAAAGAGGATATTATGCACATCCAGCTCCGGGAACCGGCGGCCGATGGCCCAGTAAAAGATCATTGCCGAGGAGGAGAGATCACCGGTACGGACGGGTCTCTTAAGTAGTTTCTCAGGCAGGAGGGCGCCGTAAATGGCACCGGTATCGGCATCGCTGACCACCACGCCGGCTGGCTCGAATCCATCCTGGGCATTCACACCAGTGGCCCGGCCGCGGCTGTCGGTGACGACCTGACATACCTGGTTGTTGAAGCGGAAGCTCACTCCCTGCCTCACCGCAAGTTCATAAAGCGCTCCGGTGATCCGGTACATGCCGCCTTCCGGGAAGAAGGCCCCGGTGTTGTGTTCCAGGTGCGAGATCATCTTCAGCGTGGCCGGTGCCCGGTAGGGATCGGAACCGTTGTAGGTGGCAAACCGGTCGAAGATACAAACCATTTCATTCTTAATGAACGATCCCATATTCCGGTCATGGAGGCTGGTGAAGGCATCCAGCCGGTGCAGATTCACCAGTACCTTGAGGTATTCCGGCCGGAACAGCATGGCAGGCTTCAGGAAGGGGCTGAAAATAAACACTTCTGACGTCAGGTTGTAGAGCCGCTCAGCAGCCGCCAGATAGCGGAGAATGTGGCCGGAAGGCTCGCCGGTCACCGCATACGCTTCTGCCGCAAACCGTTCCGGATCGGACCAGGCATTCAACACCTTCCCGTCCTGAAAAAAGTAGCGGCAGACATTATCCAGCCGTTGATAGCTGAAGTGGTCCCGCCAATCCTCCCCGAACAAGCCGAACAATCCGGTGACCAGCTCCGGAAGCGTGAACAGCGACGGGCCTCTGTCGAACCGGAATCCCTCCCTGCGGAGCTCGGACAGCTTGCCTCCGGGGTAGGGGTTTTTCTCGAAAACAACGGTATCAAATCCCATGGCTCTCAGTCTGATAGCCGATGCAATACCCGCAATTCCTGCTCCGATGACCACCGCCTTCCTGTTCAGATTGGAATCCATATACCGCATTGGAATAATTCCGGAATATCCAAAAATACAAACAAATTATACGTTCCTTACCTTGAGAGCTTATTTTGTATTCTGAATCAGTTTGTTTCGCACGGTTTTTGATACTTACCGGTTAAAATAAAAACCATCAGGCGGTGATGTTGTTCAAATCCTTCATCCTAAGTACAATTCTAACCGCACTTTTATTACCGGTGTCTCTGATGTCGCAGGACGAAATCCCGCGGAAGGAAGCGAGGAGGCTTGAAAAAGAGAATCGTCTGGAAGAGGAGAACAAGCAAAAGAAGGAGATGCTCGGGCTGTTGTATTCCAGGAGCTTTGTCATTATGGCCGATGAGGTAAGGGATCAGACAGGACAGAGGATGTTCCTGACGCCAATGACCAATTTCGTCAGTATCAATGGAAATGAGGCCATCGTGCAGCTTTCCATAGATCATATGGTGGGATGGAACGGCCTGGGCGGGATCACCCTGGAAGGCCTGGTATCGCATTTCAGGATAAAGGAGGGCAAAGAAACCCGGCCGGCCTCTGCTGAGATCAGAGTGACCGGGGGAGGTATCAGTGCCCATTTGTTCCTGACCGTCTTTTACGACCGCCGTGCTACCATCGAGCTGGCAGGGGATGCAGGATACAACATCACTTTTTCGGGCATCATGCAGGAAACTTCGGAGTCCACGTTATTCAAGGGCAGAACCACCTACTGATGATCCCTACCTGCCCTGACGGAAACATCCCTGTCTTGCTTTTCCCCCGTTTCAATTATCTTAGCAGCAAAAACCGGGATACGATCCCTTTGAGGCACGCTGCTCTTGCAATGATGCTACAAAGTGACATCACCAGGAAGGTCAACAGCATGGGCAGAGAGATTCCTGTGATAGAGGTGAACAATCTGGAGAAGTCCTTCGGGCAGATCCGTGCGGTGGCCGGAATCTCCTTCAGCGTCGCCGAAGGGGATGTTTTCGGTGTCCTCGGACCGAACGGGTCCGGAAAGAGCACCCTCTTCAGGATGCTGCTTTCCCTGATCAGACCGGACAGGGGTGACATCAAGGCATTCGGACGCCCGCTGGGAAAGAACCGGAAAAATATTCTGTCGGGAACGGGATCATTCATCGAGACACCCGATTTCTATGAAAACCTGTCGGCATACCGTAATCTCTCCTTGCTGGCCCGGTATTCAGGGATGAAGGATTTCACAGGGCGCATCCATGAGGTGCTGGAATTGGTGGGGTTGAAAGAGCGCATGAACAGCCGGGTCGGTGATTTCTCGAAAGGCATGAAGCAGCGGCTGGGTATCGCCCAGGCCGTCCTGCACCGCCCCGTGCTGCTGATACTTGACGAACCCAGTGCAGGCCTGGACCCTGCCGGCATGAGGGATATCCGCGAACTGATCCTGCACCTGAACCGGGAGGAGCATATGACGATCCTGATCTCATCGCATCTGCTTCATGAGATAGGGCAGATCGCGGGCAGAATGATCATCATCAACAGGGGAAGAGTCATCGCGCAGGGCAGCATGGATGAAATGACCGGATCCATTATGGTCCCGGTAAGGTTTGGTGTCGATGACGTGGAGCATGCCAAAATGATACTGAGGGAATTGGGGAAAGCCGACGATGATATCAAAACCGCAGAAGGTCTGGTCGTCGTGCCGTGCCCCCGGGATGATATCCCCCGCATCAATCAGGCCCTTACCGCTGCAGGAGTCCGTGTGTTTGCCATTCAGCCTGAGCAGTCGCTCGAGGATTATTTCCTCAAGATCACATAATATGGTAAGACTGGTGCAGCTCGAACTTTTCAAGATGTTCACCCGGAAAAGGAGCTATATCCCCTTTGCCGCCGTGCTAGTCATCGTTATCCTGATCGCGGCGGCATTGCTTTATGAGGGAATGGACATTCACCGGTTCATTACCAGGAACATTTCCGAGATGTTCATCATGAAAGGCAATCTCGTCAATGGATACTTGCTTACATATCTTGTACTGAACCTGTTATGGGTGCATATACCGCTGCTGATCGTGATCGTGACAGGTGATCTTTATTCCGGAGAAGCCCACGGCGGCACCTTCAGGCTGATCCTTACGCGTCCCGTCACACGCTCAGGGTTGACCACGGCAAAATTCACTGCCGCTCTGATATACACTTTCATGCTGATGCTTTTCACTGCAGGGTTCAGCCTGCTGACCGGTCTTCCTTTACTGGGTTCGGGCGACCTTATGGTACTTGTCGGTAAAATGAATATCTTTTCCGAGCCGGATGTACCGTGGCGCTTTGCGGCAGCCTTCGGAACGGGCTTTCTTTCCATGCTGACCGTGACATGCCTTTCGTTGCTTTTCTCCAGCATGTCGTCCAATTCCCTGGGCCCCATACTGAGCACCATGGCGGTCGTGATCGTTTTCACGATGATCTCGTCATTCGAAAGCGGTATCTTCCGTCTCATCCGGCCCTACCTCTTTACCACCTACATGGATTCCTGGCAGCTGTTCTTCAAATATCCCGTTCCGGTTTCCCGGATCCTTTCAAACAGCGGCATACTGGCCGCACATTCCGTGGCGTTTTATTTCATTACCCTCTGTTATTTCAACAGAAAAGACATCAATACATGACCCGTCGCCGCAAGACATTTTACGAAACAAGACTGCTGACAGCTTGCCTGGCTGTATGGATATCCTGTGCGTTTACCCTACCGCTCCCGGGACAGGATTTAGAGGCTGAAGCATTGCTGGATGAAGTCGCCTTGCGTTATGATCAGATCGAAGATTACTCGGTCCGGCTTGAAGTGGAGGTAAATGTGAATTTTATTCATATTCCCGTGAAGCATGCTGTGTTTTATTACAGGAAGTCGGGCGAGATGACCCTGAAATCAGATGAATTCATCATGATCCCCCGGCATATGTCGGGCAACATGCTTTATGATCTGCTCAGCGGGGTTTACACCGCCGTGGTGACCGGTCATGAAGAGGTGGATAGCGGAATGTGCGCACGGATCAAGGTCATACCGCATACCGAAGGCAACATCCTGCTGGCCCATATCTGGATCGACACCCTGACCGTTCAGGTCCGGAGGATGGAGACCCATCTGAGGGAAGCTGGCAGCTCGCTGACAGATTTCTGCTATTCCGACCCCGGGCAGGTGCTGCCCGACAGGATCGTGGTGACATTTCGTATTGAAAGCCTCAATCTCCCGATGGGCATGTTCGGCAATACCCTGCAGGTCGATCCCGAGGTGGCAAACAGCGATCAGCCGACCGAGGGAAAGGTGGTGATACGTTTCAGCGATTACCGCATCAACCAGGGGATACCGGATGAGATATTCACGGAATGAACCGGCGGTCCCTCTGATCTGGTTCCCTCTGAAATTTTGATGGCTGCACGGGCCATATTCATTCTTTTCACCTTTTTTCAACACCCCCGCATGACCTGTCATATTTTTCTAATTTTGTCAGGATGACTATTTGTCGGATGATATTATTGGGAACCAGGTGGTAAAAACGCTCCCGGCCTGCCTGAAAGCATGGTACAGATTGTAGCCGATGAGAAGATCCCGTTTTTGCAGGGTGTATTGGAGCCTTTTGCACAGGTAAGGTATATTTCCGGCGAACAGATATGCCGGGATGACCTCGAGGATGCCGATGCCCTTCTGATCCGCTCTGTCACCCATGCCGATGCATCCCTTCTCGAAGGCATCCCGGTTTCCTATATAGCCACGGCTACCTCCGGGGATGATCACATTGACAGGGAGTATTGCGCGAACCAGGGAATCGAATGTTATGTGGCACGTGGATGCAACGCGGGCGCCGTCGAGCAGTATGTCTCCTCTGCAATGCTGATCTGGCTCGATGAGCAGGGTCGCAGGATGGAAGACCAGGTGCTGGGTGTGGTAGGCGCCGGACATACAGGCAGACGTGTCATCCGGACAGCGGAGATGATGGGCATGCAGGTACTCGTGAATGACCCGCCCCGGCAGCGGATGGAAGGAAAGGGGGATTTCTGCGAACTGGAAAAGATACTGCAGGAATGTGATATCATCACGCTTCATGTGCCGCTGACTCATTCTGGGAGAGACCTGACATACCACCTTTTCGACCACCATGTGTTCGATGGCCTCGGAAGGAAGACTTGCCTGATAAACACGTGCAGGGGCGGGGTGGTGGATGGTCAGGCGCTGAAGAATGCACTCCTGATGGGCCGGATTACCGATTACATCGCCGATGTTTGGGAGAATGAGCCTGCTTTTGACCGCGAACTGCGGGAACTGACCCGGATCGCGACCCCTCACATCGCCGGATATTCATTGGAGGGAAAGGCTAATGCCACCACCATGGTGGTCCGGGACATCTCCCGTTTTTTCGGATGGGGTCTTGACAACTGGGCACCCCATATGCACGATCCGGGTAAGGATTTTGTCATTCGGATGGATGTCCGGGGAATTTCGCTCCAGAAAGCATTGACACAGATTGTTTCTGCGGCATATGATCCGCGCAGGGATCATCAGGTATGGAAGAAAAAACCGGAGGAGTACGAACGTCTCAGGAGAAGTTATAAACCTCGTCATGAATACGGGGCATGGTCGGTTTATCTGGAAGATGCAGGCCATGACCTGGTAAAGGTATTGTCGGGAATGGGATTCCGGATCAGGGAAAATAATTCAAATCATTTACAGATATGAAGGAAAATATTTCAGAACGGGCGGCCGACAACATCAGGGCCTTGTCGGTGGCCATGGTTGAAAAAGCCGGTTCGGGGCACCCCGGAGGGTCTATGGGAGGTGCAGATTTCATTCAGGTACTCTATTCGGAGTTTCTGGTGTTCGATCCCGATGAAATGACATGGCCCCTGCGCGACCGGTTTTTCCTCGACCCGGGCCATTTGTCGCCGATGTTGTATGCCAACCTGGCCATGTTCGGTATCTATTCCATGGGCGACCTGCGGCAATTCAGGCAATGGAAGAGCGTCACACCCGGGCATCCGGAGTTCGATGTCCGGCGGGGTGTCGAAAATACTTCCGGACCGCTTGGTCAGGGGCATGCCATGGCCGTGGGTGCAGCCATCGCTGAACGATTCCTGGCGGCCCGGTTCGGGGAATGGATGTCCCACAAGATTTACACCTATGTCTCAGACGGTAGCGTCCAGGAAGAAATATCCCAGGGCGCAGGCCGGATCGCCGGCTATCTCGGTCTGAACAACCTGGTCATGTTTTATGATGCCAATGACATACAGCTCTCAACCCCCACCCGGGATGTGACCAGCGAGGATACGGCTGCCAAATACGAAGCCTGGGGCTGGCGTGTTGTGACGATCAACGGGAACGATCACATGGCCATCCGTCAGGCACTGCAGGCCGCCGGCGATGAAAAGGAGAAACCGTTCCTGATCATCGGAAAAACCGTGATGGGAAGAGGTTGCAAAACGGAAGGAGGAGGTGCCTTTGAGGCACAGGTCTCTACTCATGGTCAACCGATCTCGAAAGCAGGAGCATCTGCAGAAAGGACGTTGCACAGCCTGGGTGCTGACCCTGGTGATCCCTTCCGGATATTCGGCGATGTAGCGGAGTACTACCGGAAAGTGAAATCGGCCAGGGCTGCGGAAGCCCAGCGACGTAAACAGGCACATGCTGCATGGGAATTGCAAAACCCGGAAATGGCAGGGCTGCTCTCGTCCATCCTGAACGGGGATGTACCGGAGTTCGACTTTTCATCAGTTCAGCTCAAAGAGAGCGAAGCTACCCGCGCAACCTCGGGCAGGATCCTTTCGCTGTTCTCCGGAAAAGCGCCCAATATGATCGTGATTTCGGCCGACCTGTCAAACAGCGATAAAACCGAAGGCTTTCTGAAAAATGAAAAGCCCATTTCCACACAGGACAAATCAGGGGCCTTCCTTCATGCCGGCGTCTCCGAACTGACCATGGCAGCCCTGGCCAACGGGATGGCACTTCATTACATCATTCCGGTCTGCGGTACTTTTTTCGTCTTTTCGGATTATATGAAGCCTGCTATGCGATTGGCTGCATTGATGCAGCTTCCCGTCAAGTATATCTGGACGCATGATTCATTCAGGGTAGGAGAGGACGGCCCTACGCATCAGCCGGTAGAACATGAGGCCCAGATCAGGCTGATGGAGCAGCTGAAGAACCATTCAGGAAGGAGCAGCATGCTGGTGCTGCGCCCTGCTGACGGAGCTGAAACAGTAATTGCCTGGCAGATGGCATTGGAAAATGTCGGAACCCCGACCGCTCTGATCCTCTCCAGACAAACGGTTCACTCACTGCCCCCGGTGAGTACAGCAGGAAGACTGGAAGAATCCAGGCAGATGATCCGTGGAGGATATGTGGTCAGCGATACCGTTTACCCCCCTGATATAGTGCTTCTGGCAAACGGATCCGAGGTGTATACTCTTCTGGACGCCGCGACCCGGCTGCGGGACAGGGAAAAGATGCGGGTCAGGGTCGTCTCCATACCGTCAATCGGGTTGTTCGAACAGCAGAATCCGGAATACATCTCCCATATCCTCCCGCCCGGTGTGCCGGTATATGGCCTGACAGCCGGATTGCCATCGACTCTTCAGGCACTGGCAGATCACGTTTACGGCCTCGACCATTTCGGCCTTTCTGCACCTTTCCAGGTCCTTGATGAGAAGTTCGGCTTCAATCCCGAAAGGATCGCTCAGGACATTATCCGGTTCATCGAAAATCCGGATAAAAGTCATTCCCTGACTGAAAAAAGGAATGCCCGGTTAAGGCATGTTGCCGAGTGACTGGGGAGCCTTTTGGCAGTTTCAAGTTATTTTGTATCTTTGCAGCCGTTTGCCGGGATTGAGGCCGGCGGATGCCTGGGTTTATTCCCAGGCGAATCGTGTTGATGGGGCATGAAGCCCCTCTTTTATTAATGCCTTGAACCTCCGGAATCCTGATGCTTTGACTCCAAAAAAATGGGGAAGGATGGGGAAACCCGGTAATAGTACCGAAAGAGGCAGGGCATGGTGCCGAATGGACTGAACTTGTTGTCAGTGTGATGTATACAAGAGAAAAAATATTAAAACTGCTTGAGGGCATTCTCTCCTCACGGAAGTTGTTTCTGGTTGATGTAAAGATCAGAAAGGGAAACCTGATCGAAATCTTTATTGACAGCGACAGTGGGGTGACCATCTATGAATGTGCCGATGTCAGCAGGGCAATAGAAGCATTGCTCGACAGGGACACAGAAGACTTTGAACTCAGAGTCTCTTCCCCCGGGCTGGATCAGCCATTCAAGACCCACAGACAGCTCCTGAAATACATCGGCAGCAAGATCATGGTGAAACAGCTGGATGGGAGTGAAATCACAGGCAAACTGGAGGAGGCAGACGAACTTCACCTCCTGGTCAAACCAGACAGGGTGAAAAAACAGGACGACGGGGCCATCCTCATCCCGATGGTAACAGTGCAGTATGCAAAACCTTATATATCATTTTAGATTGACAGAAATTAATAAGGGTATTAATGATTAATGTGTCGGTTATGGAGCACATAAACATGGTTGAGACATTCTCGGAATTCAAGGATCTGAAGAACATTGATCGGGAAACGATGATGCGGATCATTGAGGAGGTTTTCCGGCATATGTTGGCCAAAAAATATGGCACTGCGGATAATTTTGACATCATTGTCAACATTGACAAGGGTGACCTGGAAATCTGGCGGAACCGCCAGATCGTCGAAGACGACCAGCTGGAGGATGAGAATACCCAGATCGCTTATTCCGAAGCGATAAAAATCGAACCGGATTTCGAGATCGGCGAAGATGTCTCCGAGGAGATGCTGATGAAGCATTTCGGCCGGAGGGAGATACTGACCATCCGCCAGAATCTTATCTCCAAGATCATGGAATATGAAAAGGACAACGTTTACAAGAAATACAGGGATAAGATCGGGGAGATTGTCACAGGTGAGGTTTACCAGGTTTGGAAAAAGGAGATACTAGTGCTGGATGACGAAGGTGTCGAACTGGTTTTGCCGAAATCAGAGCAGATACCGATCGATTTTTACCGGAAGGGAGATACCATCCGTGCAGTGGTCTCAAAAGTTGATCTCAGAAACAATACACCGGTCATCATTCTCTCCCGGACGTCACCCGTATTCCTGGAACGTCTTTTTGAGCAGGAAGTTCCTGAGGTCTTTGACGGACTGATCACCATACGGAACATCGTCAGGGTTCCCGGTGAACGTGCGAAAGTGGCTGTGGAGTCCTATGACGACAGAATTGATCCCGTCGGGGCATGTGTGGGCATGAAAGGTTCCCGTATTCACGGCATCGTGAGGGAACTGAAGAATGAAAATATCGATGTCATCAATTACACCACCAACCCAAGGTTGTATATTCAGCGGGCATTGAGCCCGGCCAAGATATCGACCATCAACATTGATGAGGAAACCAAAAAAGCGGAGGTCTACCTGAAACCCGACCAGGTTTCCCTGGCCATCGGAAAAGGGGGATACAATATCAAACTGGCGGCACGTCTTTCCGGATATGAAATTGACGTATATCGCGAAGCGGAAACGGAAACAGAAGACGTTGATCTTCAGGAGTTTGCAGATGAGATCGACCAGTGGATCATTGATGTTTTTAAATCCATCGGATGTGACACGGCTTTGAGCATCCTGGAACTCAGCGTTGAAGACCTTGTCAAGCGGACCGATCTGGAAGAGGAAACCATACGTGAAGTGATCAGGATTTTAAAGGAGGAGTTTGAATAATATGAATCCCCTGAAACGTTCATTTTAGGGGCTTCATATATTTAGATAATTTTGCAGCAATTTTTGCAAGGCGCATTTGAAAATGCCTATGTCTGAAAACGTAAAAGCATATCGACTATCCAAGTTTGCCAAGGAATATAATATTGGGCACACGACCATTATTGAATTCCTTGCAAAAAAAGGTCATCAGATTCCTGATAATCCCAACGCCAAGCTGGACCCTGAAATGGTCAGTCTGTTGGATAAGGAATTCCGTTCCCACAAAACCATCAAGAAGGAGTCTGAGACCCGTGCTATAAACTATTCGGACAGGCAATCCATCTCTATTGAAGACAGGCCCAAAAGGCTTGAAGATCAGGAAATAGAGGTTGATGAACTGGTCATCCGCGATTCCACGATATCCGCTGAAACTCAGACAGCCGTTGATGAGGAAAGGGAAATAACGGAGAAACCTGCTCCCTCAGTCCCGCAGGAGAGGATAAAAGAACCTGAGGAACCACTTGCTGCTGAACAGGAAGCCCTGAAAGCCGGTGCTTTGGAAGAGGAAGCAGAACCGGTCAGGAAAGAGGAAAAAGCCGTCAAAAAGGCAAAGGAGCCGGTCGGTCCCAAGGTTGTCGGCAAGATAGAGCTCAAGGAGACAAAACCGAAATCCAGGAAGAAGACCAAAGCTGCCGAGGAACAGTCTGAAGCTGAGACCGCGAAGCCTGAGACGCCCGGTGAAGTGCAGGCTGAGGAAAAGATTGCTGAGGAGGCCAGGGTGGCGGAGGCAAAAACCGATCTTCCTGATAAGGAAACACCGGCAATTGGAGAGCCTCCGGTTGAGAAAAGTATGCCAGACCAGCCTGAGGAAATCAAAAAGGAACAACCGGAGGACCATATCATCAGGGCCAGGGCACCTCAATTGCGGGGCCCCGTGATCCTTGACAAAATTGAGATTACCGATAAGCCAAGGAAGCCGGAGAAAAAACCTGTTGCCTCCTCGAAGGACGAGGTACTGGGCGGCCGGAAGAAAAGAAAGCGGATCAAGAAGAAGACCGACCGGGTGGCTCCTCCTCCCAAGGAAGAGAAGGGAAGGGATAAGTTCAAGGACAGGAAGCTGCATAAAGATAAGGCCAGACCTGAGGTCTCGGCAGAGGATGTCCAGAAACAGATCAAGGAGACTCTTGCCAAGCTCACAGGCAGTCATAAATCAAAAGGTTCCAAATACCGGCGGGAGAAAAGACAGATCGTCAGCCAGCAGAAGCAGGCTGAAAAGCTGAAGCAGGAAGAGGAAAGCAAGGTCATCAAGGTAACAGAATTCGTAACCGCCAATGAACTGGCAAACATGATGCATGTCCCCGTGACCGATATCATTTCCACATTCATGGATTTGAGGATGTTTGTATCCATCAATCAGCGCCTTGATGCGGAAACCCTGGCCCTGGTCGCCGAGGAATTCGGTTATAAGGTTGAGTTTGTAAGCGTTGAGGTTCAGGAGGCGATTATGGATTCCGACGTTGAGGAAGATGTTGGACAGTTGACAGCCAGATCACCGATCGTTACCGTAATGGGTCATGTGGATCACGGGAAGACGAAGCTATTGGACCATATCCGGAAAACCAACGTAATCGCCGGTGAAGCCGGAGGCATCACACAGCACATTGGTGCATATGAAGTGTCTCTTGACTCGGGCAAACGGATTACCTTCCTGGACACACCGGGTCATGAGGCCTTTACAGCCATGAGAGCCCGCGGGGCTAAAGTTACGGACGTGGCCATCATCGTGATCGCAGCCGACGACAGTGTGATGCCTCAGACCGTTGAAGCCATCAATCATGCCCAGGCGGCATCTGTCCCCATAGTCTTTGCCATCAACAAGATAGACAAGCCTGGAGCCAACCCAGAGAAGATCAGGGAGCAGCTCGCCAATATGAATATATTGGTGGAGGATTGGGGCGGTAAGTACCAGTGCCAGGAAATCTCTGCTAAAGCGGGTATCAATATCGACCTGCTGCTCGACAAAGTACTGCTTGAAGCTGAACTACTCGACCTGAAAGCCGATTCTTTCAGGAGGGCCTCCGGTACCGTGCTCGAATCGTCTCTTGACAAAGGAAGGGGATACGTTACGAAGGTGCTGGTGCAGAGCGGAACGCTCAAGATCGGAGATATCGTAATCGCCGGAACGTGTTTCGGGAAGGTGAAAGCGATGTACAACGAAAGGAATATTCAGGTACGGGAGGCAGGACCTTCCAGCCCGATACTCCTTCTGGGGATGAATGGAGCACCTCAGGCGGGAGACATCTTCAATGTCATGAGGGATGAGCGTGAAGCCAAAAATATCGCAAGCAAGAGATACCAGCTTCAGCGCGAACAGGGACTGCGTTCGCAAAAACATATCACACTTGATGAGATCGGACGCCGGATTGCCATCGGGGATTTCAAGGAGCTGAATGTCATTGTCAAGGGTGATGTGGCCGGCTCCGTGGAAGCCCTCGGTGATTCCCTGCTCAAGCTCTCCAATGAACAGGTACAGGTCAATGTGATCCACCGCTCTGTGGGACAGGTAACCGAGACAGACGTGATGCTGGCTTCCGCCTCAGACGCCATCATCGTCTGCTTCCAGGTCAGACCTTCCCTGAACGCCCGAAAACTGGCCGAACAGGAGCAAATTGATATCCGTACCTATTCCGTGATCTACCAGGCCATTGAGGAGATCAAAGCCGCAATTGAAGGGATGCTGGCACCGGAAATCCAGGAGAAGATCACCTGCAATGTGGAGGTCCGGGATGTGTTCAGGATTTCAAAAGCAGGCACTGTCGCCGGATGTATGGTGCTGGATGGCGTCATCACAAGAAATACCAAGGTCCGGGTGATCCGTGACGGTATCGTCGTATATTCAGGCGACCTCTCCTCCCTCAAGAGATTCAAGGATGATGTCAAGGAGGTGAAGACAGGGTACGAGTGCGGGGTCAGCATTGAGAATTATAATGACATCAAGGTCGGCGACATCATTGAAGGTTATGAGGAGGTCGAGGTGAAGCGCAAACTATAGTCCCTTCAGACCATATTCGTAAAGCGTGGGTACCGGTAATACCTTCATATCCCTAAGCCTGTAAACAAAAGCATTCATTACATGCCTTCCTGCACGCACGACACGGATGGTGTCTGCAGGCTCAAATTCCCGGAAGTAGGATCCGTATGGCTTTTCCGGAGGCAGATAATCACGGCTGGTGGTGATATAATAAACATCCATGCCCGGACGGAACCCATTTCTTTGTGCGGTGATCCAGGCATATTTGTGTTCCGTCTCAAGCTGTCCGACCGTCAGCATCCTGATGTCCGTTCCTCGGCAGGCATAGTACTCCAGATTGGCTGCAGGAAACCACCTGAAGTGAATGACCACAGGAGGAGGTTCCATCCGTCCGGTCCCGACATCGCGCGCGACAATACTCCTGAAGCCGGCACCGATCTGTTCCCATCCATAAAGGTCCAGCGAAATATCCCTTTTCCCCAACCTTTCGTCAGGCACCTTTCCGGGCTTGTCAAAGGGTATGATGCCAAAATGAACCTGGAAATAGCCCAATATGATGACCAGAAGCAGAACACCAGCGGATACCCGCAGGCGATTCAGCAATCGCCGGCCCCAGGACGCAGTGGGTTCCTTTTCACTCAAATACCAGGCTGCGATCAGGATCAGACCGAGATATCCCGGGCCGCTCCAATGTGGAAGTGTTCGTCTGAAGAATGAAAACAGGATAAAGGTAACAATCATCGGAAGCCCTGTCCAGAGTAACAAACTGATAGCGGGAGGTGATGACCGCCACCCCCCTCTCGCCAGGAAAATAATGGCCGAAATGATCAGAAACAGGTTGACGGGATTGTGATATAGGATTTCGCCCGTGATCTCCATAAGGAGGTAATCGGGTCTCAGTCCGGCTCCCAGCAGGCCGACCCTGTTGCTGTGAAAAGATATGGAGATGAAATCATTCCGGATATTCCACAGTATTACCGGAGTGGCTGTCAGCAGGGTGATCAGTATCGCCAGGTAAAGTGAACGGTTTTTAAGCCATATCCTCCGGTGAAAGATTATATAGGCCAACAACCCGGCCCACAGATAGACGCTGCTGTATTTTGAGAGAAATGCCAAACCCATGCTGAACCCGGCAAGCAGCATTTTTATCTGATGTTTTTTTTCAATGTGGCCAACAGGAACGGCTGTACACAAAAGCATCAGTGATAATAACCAGAAAAACACAAGCGGGGTGTCGGGCAGGATGAACGTTCCCGCTATGATGAAACAGTAGATGGACGAATTGTACAGTATGGCTGCTATGAGACCTGTCCGGCGGTTTCCGAGGCACATGCCGATACGGAATATGATCAGCGTGTTGCAACTTCCGAGTGCCACTGCACCCAGACGTATGAAGAACTCGTTGTCAACCAGCATATCCAGCGTGAAAAACTGGATGATCCAACCTACCATCGGCGGATGGTCAAAATGGCTCCAGTCAGGGAATAATGCGTAAACCCAATAATACGCCTCGTCATTCCCCAGTTCGGTTGTGCCGGCCAGGATGCTCCGGATTAAAGCTGAAATGATCACGATCAGCCACAGGGCTTTATTACCGGTCATTCCTGCTTTCATGAATGCAGCTTTTTTTTCAGGTTTCTCCTTCTGCGGAGCGAAATGATGTTCAGCAGTATAAAAATAATAGTGGCCAAACTGATCGTCCGGAAAATCCAGGTACGGTAGGTGTCGGTTTCCGGTACCGGAAACCGAGCAGGCGCCGTTCCGTTATACCTGCAAAAGGGATTGAGATAAATCCTGCATCTGTCTCTGAAAAGAGCTTCTGTCCTGATATAGGTGTCTTTCTTGTGAAATACGTAATAGCCTTTGCTGTTACCCGGAATGGTTTTTCTGACCTCTGCGTTCTGGCCAATGAAAAGAATCTCATCGGCGGGTTCGCTGAACCCGACCATCACGGTATCGTCAGTGACGCGTGCTGTAGTCAGGCGGGGGAGCCCCGATGACATTATCACCTTCTGGCTGAGGGGGGATCCCGGGGGATGATGAATGGCCATGCCGTATGACTTTCCCCTGGTGAGTGCCTTCCTGATCTCATCAGCCGATACCGTTCCTGCCTGAATCCAGGTGCAGTAGTTGCCTACCTCTCCGGGTCTGGTGACATTATGGGAGTCATCGTTACCGAGGATGGTAACATAATTGCCGGCAGACAGGGCGGCATCCCAGTGTGCCGCCGAATTGCGGAAGTTGTTCAGCACCTCTATCCCATGATATCCTCCCAGAAACCGCATCTCTTCGGGGGTATAGGCATCACGCAGCTTCGGGTGGGCTATGTAGATCAGGGCATTATCCGGATTCAACCGCCGGAGGATATCCTGCTTGTGATGAAGGTTCTGAAACAGTGGGTAATCCCGCCACAGAACCCTCCGTGATCCGATCAATACCTGATGGTTCTTGCGGATGCCGTATCCATGCTCGTATACGGGGATATATGCATCTTCCTCCACCCGGTGTCGGTTGATTTTCTGGTAATCGGATGTGGCGATAATATCGTAGCCAAGTAGACCATACACGCTATCGATCAATAAGTTTGAATTCTTCCGCCCATCGGTAATACCATACCAGGCCCTGGACTGAACCTGGAAATTGGCCTTGAGCCAATGGATATCATTGATGGAGTCATAAGGATTGAAAATGAGATCACCCCGAAAGGGGGAGGGGGTGGTAAATTTGTATACAGGACACGTGAGGTAGAAGGCCAGGGCAATCAACAACGCCAGCGATATCAGTCCTGCCATTGATAGCAAAAGTACCCGGAACATCTTCCGGAGCAAATGGAGTGGGATGGATCGGCGGGGTGCTGCCATGTCTGCAAAGATAGCCAGAAGATTGATTAAGCAAGCCGGATGTAGATGTCACTGTATTACAGCAGCCTGATTTTTCTCCTGAAGCGAATGTGAATAAAATTTTTCTCATTTTGGGAATAATGTAGGATTTTTTTGTAGTTTTGGGAAAATTCAGGGAGGATGACCGCGCCTTTTAAGATCTTTATTGTTGAGGATGATCCTCTTTACGGGGAGATGCTGAAGTATCACCTGTCTTTGAATCCGGACAATCAGGTATACAGGTTTGAAACGGGAGCGGAATGCCTTAAAAACCTGTATCTCGTGCCTTCACTGATTTCGTTGGATTACTCTCTGCCTGACATGTCCGGACTGGAGGTCATCAAGAAGGTCAGGGAATTCAATCCGGAGATACCGATCGTCATTGTTTCGGGTCAGGAGGATATTGCCACTGCAGTTAAACTTCTCAGGGAAGGAGCTTATGATTACTTTGTGAAGGATGAAGACACCAAGGAACGGTTGTGGATCACTCTCAAGAATATCAAGGAGAAACTCTCCCTGCAGAAAGAGATCAGTGATCTGAAGGAAGAGATCGGGAAGAAATACGAATTCAGGAACATCATCAAAGGCAATAGTCCGGCTATCCGACAGATTTTCAGCTTGATGGAAAAGGCCACACGGACCAATATCACTGTTTCGGTATATGGTGAAACGGGAACGGGAAAGGAGTTGGTTGCCAGGGCTATTCATTATAATTCACCCCGCAGGAAGTATTCTTTTGTTCCCGTCAATGTGACTGCGATTCCGCATGAACTGATCGAGAGTGAATTCTTCGGTCATGAGAAAGGTGCATTCACCGGTGCCTATGCACGCAAGATCGGAAAGTTCGAGTTGGCAAACAAAGGTTCCATATTCCTGGACGAAGTGGCTGAAATGGATCTGAATATGCAGGCCAAGCTACTCAGGGTATTGCAGGAGAAGGAACTGGTCAGGATTGGAGGCAATGAACCCATCAGGTTTGATGCACGGCTCATTGTAGCTACCAATAAAAACCTGGCAAAGGAAGTGCAGCGTGAAAATTTCCGGGAAGACTTGTACTACCGGCTGCTGGGACTTCCTATCGAGTTGCCTCCTTTACGCTACAGGGGAAATGACATTCTGATCCTGGCAAGGCATTTCGTGGATGAATTCTGCAGGGAGAACAAAATCCCAAGACTTCAGATATCTGCCAGTGCCCAGGAGAAACTGATCAAATATCCTTTCCCGGGCAATGTCCGCGAGCTCAAGGCCATCATGGAGCTGGCGTGTGTGCTGGCCAACTCCGATACCATTGAGGAACACGATGTATCATTCAACTCGACTGATGCAAAAAGTGATTTCCTGCTTGAAGAGGATTCCCTGAAAGGTTACGTCCGTAAGATTATCAAGTACTACCTGCAGAAGTACAATAACAATGTAATGGTTGTTGCCCAGAAACTGGATATTGGAAAATCAACCATTTACAGGATGCTTAAGGAAGAACACATCTCCCTTTGAGCCCAAACCGCAGGTTTCTGATCCCCATTCCCTCACTGGAACCTGGATTTCAATTTTGAAAAACTTATTTTTTACTTAAAAATAACGATTTCAGCCAATTAGCTAAGTGGTATGATAATTGATTTCATTATTTGGGATGCATGACCTCATATAGATTAGAAAAATGCTTATGATGACAGCACAGAGACTTTATGATCTTTCCAATCTGGATGAAATGCTTGGTGGCGACAAGGATGCCAAGCTTCAAATGATCAAGATCTTCCTGCAAGCCACTCCGGAAAGTCTTTCGGAAATGAACAAGTGCTTCGGCAAAAATGATCTGGAGGGAATCAGCAAGTTGGCGCATAAGCTGAAATCATCCATTGATATTTTCTGTATTATGGATATCAAGCAGGATATCCGCAGGCTGGAGAATATCACCCGCGATCAGGTGAATACAGATGAAGTTCCGGATTTGATCGAAAAGATCAATACCATCCTGCATGAGACTTTTCTTCAGGTGGCATCCTACAAGGAAGAACTTGCCCAGGAGATCATCGGATCATAGTCTCGTGGCTATTATACTGATGCTGTTTGATTTTGCCTGCCTGATCGGCCCGCCTGTCGTCGGACAGGCAGACAGGCAAAAGCAAAATCTTACAGATC
>JAFGHD010000077.1 GCA_016939365.1 Bacteroidales bacterium
AAGTAATTTCCGATGATCCGGATATTGTTCAGGTTGCCTGCCTGCGAGGAGATGGAATATGTGGACGGCATGTGATTCCTCTCGATGGTGATGTTACTGGCATACAGGTAAATGGCATAATTAACGGTGCATCCCATGAGTTTGGAGCCATTGCTGGTATCATAGAAATTAACATAGTAATCAATGGTGCTCGGATACTTGTTGTGCTGTGTTTCCGGATTCTGATCGAGGAAATACCCGCTGCCGATGATGGTCAGCTTTTTGTAGCATTGAAGACCGCCGGTGGAGAACATGGAGCCTTCCAGGTAGATGGTGTCTCCGTTCACCGTGGTGACCGCATCATGGGCCGCCTGCAGGGTTGAATAATGAGCACTGGAATTGGGGGTGCCGTTCACCCGCCATACCGTTGCGGTAGCCTGGGCACAGTAAAGGATGAGCCCGATGATCATGAGTGTAATTGTCCCTGTTTTCATTGTTTTGGAGTTTGGGTGTTTGGACAAAAATAATCCCTTCTGATACATTATTTATAGACCGGGGTGAAAAATACGATGGAATACTGAAAAAATACGACTTTAAGCGTAGCGATCTTTCACGATCCGCAACGAATACTACTAAGCTAGATCAGAGCCATTTCCGCTTACGGACAGATCTCCTTGTTCTTTAATGTCTTTCCCCATCCCTGTAGTGAGGGTGATCGTGGTTGTATTCGACCTCACCTCCTGTACTCTCTTATAGAAGCGGCGAGCTGAGCACAGGTCTGTAATGGCTGAATTGCCTCAGGCTTTGGTCCCGGTTTTCCATTATAGTGATTCCTGAAATCAGCCTGACTCGTGCAGGTAGTCATCACCATAAATCAACCCAACAGAACACACCTGCCCGCCTGATTGTCTGGAGAAAGGCAAGCGGGGATGAAGGTTTAGCAATGAATGAATTCGCCTTCAATTCGAGAATTCGTGACTAATATTAATGTTTGATTTTCAATTACTTACGAAATTCAGCTGTCCGGTCGGGCAAAGATATTTCTCTTCCAAACCATACTCATCTGCCCGTCTGCATTCCCGCCTACCCGCTGGTAAACCGGATAGCAGTCGGGGATGGAAACTGACTCCCGCATCAACACCGTCTTCGATGTGTCGTTAGGATCATTTCTATAGCACAAAGTCAATCCGGGCGATCTGCAGCAAGCTGTTTCGTATAATAGTGTTACGTTTTTTAAATTCGTGTTACTGATCTTTTTCGATATTCTGACTGATCCCGGCTGTGATTGTATTGGTGAATGAGACCACGTTTCTGCAATCAGTATCCACCAATTGAAGTTTGTGAGGTCTCCCGGTAATTCGACATCTTCACAAGATTTATCACCTGTACCCGATCGCCGCATATCCCACCCAGTGGCGTATGGTGGCGGGCGCGGTGGTGCCCATCCCCAGGTCTCCGACTGGCAGTGCCGGTTGGCCAATGCTGGTGCCATACCCTACCTGTATCCCGGACAGCGGGGTTCCCCTTTCCAGGTGCTGCAGATCCAGGGCGGCCAGCAGCCCCAGGGGAATGGAATACCTCCCGCACCAGGTCCATCGGTATTCCCGGTAGTCATCCTCTTTCAAAGTGAAACTGTTAAATGCCAGGATACCCTCTTCCGAGAGCATTCCGGAGAGGATGGCCATGATCTCCTGCTCATGAGCCAGGGCCTGCAGGTATCCCGTGCTGTCGGCGCCATAACGGGCGAAGTTATTCCCGCCCCATCCCTCGTCGCCGTAGTGCACCGCATCACTGGAGATGATCATGGCAAAATCACGGCCCCAGGACATCTTTTTTTCCGTAGTGATCCGGTGCAGTGCATCCGCCAGTTGCCCGGCGATGAATTTCATCCTCTCAAAAGACATACAGGGCACCAGGATGGGCAGTATCTCCACATCCCGTCGGTAGTACTGCAGGAAGGGCACAATGGCTTCCAGGGAGTGCTCTATCCGCTGCATGGAGTCGTTCACCTGAAATATACCGCTGGGAAGCATCTCCAGCAGTTCCTTACGCATTGAGGAAACACGCATGGGTCCGTAGGGCCCTCTCCAGTAATCATATGAGTCGAACACGATCTGGTCCTCCAGATTCAGCAGCCGTGCCTTGTGTGCAACACCGACGAGGATAACGGTCCGGGCCCGTATCCTTTCAAGCAGGGCGGGATAGAGAAATCCCACATAGGCGTAGTCGTCATGTGGGGAGATGCATACCCTCCAGGAATCCACATCCCTCAGGTCGGGATACTCTCTGATCCCGTTCAGTGCTGCGGACTGAAGCCGGTTGATCCGCTGCATGATGCTGTCCATCTGCCAGGCATACTGCACGAAACCCACCGTATCGGCCTGCGGCCGGATGCTGCCATCAATAGCGGTGGGACGTTCCTGACAGCTCGTTATCATAAAAATTATAATGATCCTTATACCTGTTTTTCCCAAGTCTCTATTCTTCATCTGTTTTTCTTTTTTAATTATTGGTTAATCCTTTACGTGATGCCATCTGGCCACCTTGCCAGTATGATGGCTTATTTCTTGTCGCAACTTATTAATACCACATGGGCCTGGAGCGCTCCCTGTGTAGGTTCTCTGATGTGTTCTGTCCCGAAAGTTCGGGCCTAGTGTCCATGCAGTTCCCCATCCGCTGCTTCAAGATAATAATAATCATTTTAGGGATTCCCAAGGGAGCGGATCAACATCCCTACCTGAAAAACAAATACATTTATTGACATGAAATCCGGGGTGCAAAGTATCCGGTGGCTTACTGCCGTAATCCTTGCTGCAGTTGTGGTTGGGGGTATCTTCGCTCTGGAATACACGGGACCGGGACACCTTTGGATCCGTTTCTCGCTGGGTGGTTTTCTTTACGAGCTGTTCTGGTGCCTGCTGGCATTTCTGCTCTTCCCCCGGCTGCGGCCATTGAACATCGCATTGACCGTGTTCATTGCAACCTGCCTGCTGGAAATCTTACAGCTGTGGCAAAATCCCTTAATCCAGCAGATACGCGAAACGTTCGCCGGTAAGATATTGCTGGGCAACCGGTTCAATGTTTGGGACTTTCCCTGGTATCTTACCGGATCGCTTGCCGGTTGGGGGCTTATGAAGCGGATCCGCCGTTATGGTCAGAAGGCAGATCAGCCGGTGAACATGTGATCCACGATGGCCCGGATATCCTCCTCCGTGAGCTTGTGGTTCATGCCGTCCGTCTCGTTCTTCAGCATCTGGCCCAGTACTTCCGCTTTCTTCTCCTCTCCGATGCCTGCGTCCGGGAGCCGGACGGGGCATTGGATCCTCCTGAAGAATCGCTCCAACTCTTCAATGGTCTGTTCCGTTGTCGTTACACCGAACAGGTTTTGGCCCAACGTGGCGATCCGGTCGGGTATTCGCAGTGAGAGCCTCTTCAGCCAGGCGGGGTAGGCGATGGAGAGGGTGGCACCGTGGGGCGTATCGTACAAAAGGGAGATCACGTGGCCGATGGCGTGCACACCCCAGTCGCCCGAGGCGCGACCGTAAAAGGTGAGTCCGTTCAGGGCGCAGGTGGCGGCATACATGATCTTCTCACGTAATGGGTAAGACTGCAGATCGTTCAGCAGCGCGGGGCCGTATTCCATGGCCTCCCGGATCACGGCATAGACGAACCGGTCGGAAAGGCTGGCGTCACCCTCACCGAAGAAACTCTCGAGTACATGCGCCGTCAGGTCGCTGATGCCGTAGGCAGTATACTCCCGCGAAACGGAAAAGGTCAGCGACGGATCGAGGAAGGAGTGGCGGGGATACATCAAATGATGGCCATAACCCACTTTCTCCATGGTTTTATGGTTCTGGAGCACGGCGAACCGGTTCATCTCCGACCCGGTGGCGGCCAGGGTGAGTACCGTGACCAGCGGTACCGCCGAAACCGGTTTGGCCTTGCCGCTCATGAACAGCCAGCCCGTGTGCTTCACGGGTATGGTAATGGCGATGATCTTGGCCGAGTCGAGTACGCTGCCGCCACCCACGGCAAGGATCACATCCGGTCTGAACCGCCTCCCTGCCTCCGCTGCCATATCCACATCCCCTACCACAGGATTGGGCCTGATGCCGCTGTATTCCATCACCTCCAGGCCCTCCTGCTGCATCTGCTGCATCACCATATCATAAATCCCGTTCCTCCGGATGGAGCCTTTCCCGTACACAAGAAGCACCCTGTGGCCAATCTTCGCGACGGTACTCCCCAGATCCGTCAGAACCCCCCGACCGAAATGCACGACGGTGGGATTGTCTATTGTAAAGTTATTCATAACCCAAAAATAATTGCATATTAGGTACTTGTTGCTTCATGACTGAACGGAACCAGTATTTCGGTATCGCTTTGTCCACCGGAATCATCACCGTGAACAGATCTAAAGGTGAATCACTTATCCGCCTGATCCCGTGAATGTTTTGTTCTGTCAGATTCTTTTATACAAAAGTAGGAATAATGACATGAAGGTGGGGACGAGGATCGGCATTCACAGAGGGAATCCCCTTCAATTCAACCTGCTTGTCGAGGATTGGCAATCCTGCTTTCAAGTATTGATATACTAAGGCTGGCTTCCGATAAACCCGGATCCGCGCCTTCTGATTGTCACTCATTTCCATTGTTACCCTTAATTTTGGAGGATCAATGAATTCAGGTATTAAAAAAACATACCTCATGATCTCTCTGAAATCTACTTTGGCTGAGCTGAACGGCATGAATAAAGGCACGATCATGGAGCAGCTGGGCATTGAATACACTGAGGCGGGCGAGGGCCTGGTCAGGGCCCGGATGCCGGTGGACCGGCGCACAGTGCAGCCCGAGGGCATCCTGCATGGCGGCGCCTCCGCCTGCCTGGCTGAGACCATAGGCGGACTCGGCTCTGCTCTGCTGGTGGACCCCGGGACAACCGAGGTCAGAGGGGCTGCCCTCTCGGCCAACCACACCGGTACGGCCATATCCGGATATGTCTTCGGCGAAGCCCGCATCCTGCACCGCGGGAAACATTCCCACGTATGGAACATCGAAATCCGTGACGAAGACGGAAAACTGGTCTCCACATCACGCCTCACCAATATCCTGCTGCCACGCAAAAAAGAATAACCATGCCACAATCGCTGCATCCCGATATAAGCTCCGTGATAGAAGCATGCATACAGGATCAGATGCCCTTTGTGGCCTATCAAATGCCCGGAGAAAACGTCACCCAAATTCTTCATGGAGCAAGCCTGATCCATGTGGAGAATAAAACCCACGGAGCACTTGCAAGGATGTCGGGATTTCTGATCTGGCCGTTCCATTGGAGAGGTGTGGCTAGGCCCTTTCTGCTGCAGGACCCGCAGGTAATCCGGCGTCCATCGGATCCCGCCCCCACACCTTTGGCAGAATTCACCAATGATGCCAAACCTGTTCCTCCGGACGATCATGCGGCGCTTGAATATATGCAGGGCGTTTCGAAACTCATTGATCTGATCCGGTGGGGTACATTCCGGAAGGCCGTGCTTTCACGCATCTATTCCAAGGACAAGCCTGCAGGATTCGATCCGGTAAGTTTTTTCGCAGCTCTTGCGGGAGCCTACCACCATGCTTTTACCTATATTCTCCATCTGCCCGGTCAGGGCATCTGGATCGGTGCCAGTCCGGAACTGCTGGCCGGTATCCGGGGCCATGTCTTCACCACCATGGCCCTGGCCGGCACCCGAAAGATTACGGGTAACGGAAAAGAATCGGACTGGACGGAAAAGGAGTGTGACGAACAACGTATTGTGGCGGAAGAGATTGAAGATCTGTTATTCGGGCATGGCATACTGAATTATGAACGCTCCGTGCCTGAAGATTTTATCGCCGGAAATATAGCTCATCTCTGTACACGATATCAGTTTACATTCAAAAGGTTCACCGGCAGCATCTTTTCATTGATCATGAGCCTTCACCCCACTGCTGCTGTTTGCGGTTGGCCGAGGCCGGAGGCCCTGGCGGCAATTCTTCAGACCGAAAGGCATGACCGGGAGTATTATACCGGATTTCTAGGAACTCTGAACATGGAGGAAGGCACACGGTTATTCGTTAATATCCGGTGCATGAAGCTCACATCCAGGAAGATAAGTCTTTTTGCCGGTGCCGGGATCACCGCCTCATCGGAGCCGGAATCGGAATGGCAGGAAACGGAGCTGAAGATCAGCACCCTGATGAATGTGATCAGAAAAATGACGACCTTTGGCCCGTGACCACTGATCATGAGGGCATTGCACTGCTGGCCGGCATCATGGCGGAACATGGTGTGCGGCACATCGTCATCTCACCGGGATCGAGGAATGCCCCGGTGATCCTGGCCTTTGCCCGTCATCCGCACATAGAGGCCCTGAGCGTGATCGACGAGCGCAGCGCGGCTTTCTTCGCGCTGGGAATGGCCCAACAGCTAAAAAACCCTGTGGCTCTCGCCTGCACCTCGGGCACAGCCGCCCTGAACTACGCCCCGGCCATCGCAGAAGCGTACTACCAGAAAATACCCCTCCTGGTGCTCACGGCCGACCGCCCCCGGGAATGGACCGACCAGGGTGACGGGCAGACCATCCGCCAGAAGGGCCTCTATGCACAGTATATCCGTGCCGGCTTCGAGCTGCCTCAGGAGCTGCACACTCCTGACGACCACTGGTATGCCGGACGGATCATCAACGAGGCCATCCACCGGACCATGCACCCCGTCTGCGGGCCGGTGCACATCAACATGCCCCTGACCGAACCGCTATATGGAACAACAGCCGATCCCCCAAGGGGTAGGGTCATCCGGACATCGGCCACAACAACATCCGTGGAGCAAAATGATCTTGTCTGGCTGACGGAGCGGTGGATAAGCGCCCGGAAAAAACTCCTGCTGGCAGGCATGATGTATCCGGATCAAAGACTGAACAGGCTCCTGAGTCATATTGCCATGGATCAGGATACCATCATTCTCACCGAAACCACCTCCAACCTGCATGACGAACGTTTCCTGCCCTGCATAGACCGGGTGGTGTCAACCATCCGGGAAGAGGAAGCGGAACGGTTCCGTCCGGAGTTGCTGGTCACATTCGGCGGACCGGTCATCTCCAAAATGGCAAAGTCGTTTCTCAGGAAACATCCGCCCCAACAGCACTGGCACATCGACCCTACTGACCTGCACCTCGATACCAGTCAGCACCTGACGCAGAACATCCCTGTAAACCCGGCTGTCTTTTTCAGTCAGCTTGATACCGGAACAGTGTCAGATAATGCACATGAACAATCCTTTTCGGCGGTGTGGCGGAACCGGCATGAGATCGCCTCGGAAAATCACAGGTATTTCCTTGAATCCTGCGATTACTCCGATCTGAAGGTGTTCGAGGCCATCATTCATGCCATCCCTGAAGATCACAGGGTGCAGCTGGGGAACAGCACCCCGGTGCGCTATGCCCAGCTGTTCGGGTGGCCGGGGCGAAATGCATGCTTTTCCAACCGGGGCACCAGCGGCATCGACGGGACGGTGTCAACGGCTGCCGGAGCAGCCAGGGTTTCGGGCGAACCCACGGTGCTCATCACAGGAGACCTGGGATTCCTGTATGACTCCAACGCCCTGATGAGCCACCACCTGGCGCCGCACCTGAAGATCATCGTGATCAACAACTCCGGCGGCGGCATCTTCCGCTTCATACCCGGACCGGATCAGACCGGCCTGTTGGAACCATTCTTTGAGACACACCATGGATGGCGGATGGAGCACCTGGCCATTAATTTCGGTGTCCCCTACCGGTATGCATGCAACCTCCGGGAGGTGAAGGATCACCTGGCTGAGCTGTTTCAACCGGAGAAATCTGTTCCGGGCATCCTGGAGATCAAAACGCCGGCAGCTAAAAATGCTGAATTGCTAAGAGATTACTTCAAAAAACTGACTGAAAAAAAATCTGAATGATGGCGATCCTGTTCAGGATGCCTTTTAAATCGAGGCTATATTACAATAGACCAAATCCCACAATAACTCTCACAAACTGTAAGAATCCTTTCATCAAAAGGATTGCTTCAAATTCAAACAATCTCTCAACATAACTGTTTCTGAAGTGTTAAGCTAAAAATACAACGCCATGTCAACCCATCGTGAATGGAAAACGCTGAAGGAGTACGGTGATATCCTGTTCGATCAACATGAGGGGATCGCGCGGATCACCATCAATCGTCCTAAGGTGCACAACGCTTTCCGGCCGCAGACCGTATCGGAGATGAGCGATGCCCTGCGCATCTGCCGGGAAAATCATGACATCTACGTGGTCATCCTCACCGGTGCGGGTGATAAAGCCTTTTGCAGCGGTGGCGATCAGAACTACAAGACGCTGGGCGGCTATGCCGGTGATGACGGGGTGCCCAGGTTGAATGTTCTTGATGTCCAGCGCCAGATCCGGTCGCTTCCCAAGCCGGTGGTGGCCATGGTGAACGGCTGGGCTATCGGAGGAGGACATGTGCTTCACGTGATGTGCGACCTGACCATCGCCTCGGAGAACGCCCGGTTCGGGCAGACCGGCCCGAAGGTAGGCAGCTTCGACGCCGGATTCGGTTCGTCATACCTGGCCCGGTTGGTGGGACAGAAGAAAGCCCGGGAGATATGGTTCCTCAACTTCCGGTACACCGCTGCTGAAGCGGAACGTATGGGCATGGTCAACAAGGTGGTGCCCCTGGACCAACTCGAAGAAACTACTGTCGAATGGTGCCGGATCATGATGCAGCGCAGCCCCATGGCCCTGAGAATGATCAAGATGGGCCTGAATGCCGAGCTGGATGGACAGACCGGCATCCAGGAACTCGCAGGAAATGCCACGCTGCTTTATTATATGACCGAAGAAGCACAGGAAGGAAAGAACGCCTTCCTGGAAAAACGGGATCCGGACTTTAAAAAATTTCCCAAGTTTCCATAAATTAGCCGGTTCTATGAGTATCTCCAGGTCATGGATCAGGGCCATCCGGCCACGAACGCTGCCGCTTGCCGTCTCCAGTGTGGCGCTGGGCAGTTTCGTGGCCTATCACGATCAGGCTATGAGATGGAACGTGGCCATCCTTTCCGCACTCACTACCCTTTTCCTGCAGATCCTTTCCAACCTGGCCAATGATTTCGGGGATTCCAGCCACGGGGTGGACAACGAGCGCCGCGCCGGCCCGGCCCGGACGGTACAGAGCGGCCTGATCACACCGCTGCAGATGAAAAGGGGAGTCATGACAGTCATTCTGCTGGCACTGGCTGCCGGAACGTGGCTGGTGATCGTGGGTACCCATGGATTACATCCGTTTTACACCCTGATGTTCCTGTTCCTTGGGATCGGAGCGATCATTGCCGCAGTTAAATACACGATCGGAAAAAATCCATACGGATATGCAGGGTACGGGGATTTCTTCGTCTTTCTTTTCTTCGGACTGGCCGGGGTGGCCGGTACCTATTTCCTGCATACCCAAACCTGGAACTGGGAAGTAGTGCTCCCGGCGTCCGCCATGGGATTGCTGAGTGCCGGGGTTTTAAACATCAACAATATGCGCGACAGAATCAATGACCGGCAATCAGGCAAACATACCCTGGTGGTGCGGATGGGCATCCGACGGGCGAAGTGGTATCACCTGTTCCTTATTGCCGGATCGGTGGTGTGCGGACTGGTCTATATGATCCTGAACTACCGTTCTCCCCTGCAGATGCTTTTCCTGATCACCATCCCGATGCTCTGGATCAATGTGAACAAGGTATTTCTGAATACGATCCCTGAGGAACTCGATCCCTCCCTCCGGAAGCTGGCGCTGACCAGCTTGCTCTTCACCGCCGCCTTCGGCATCGGATTGCTGGTATGATGATTTGCAGTGCCACCCCCTCCGGGATTTCTGTGTTGTCTGGCACCGTTGCATTGCTACAATAATGCCATCCCTTCGGGATTTGGGGGAGGATGGCATTCCGATCATGTGCCGTCGATGTTGTAAAAATTGGTGTCGTCGATTATGGACAATTACTATGAACCCCATTTTATGCCCCCCTTCGGGATTGGAGGGTGTCAGATAGAACTGTTGACCTTTTACTTCAGAAAACTGGGGTTACTATCTAGGGGCGCGATGTCAAATTGTTACGCCAGAAGTTTGATTATCAACGAAAACCCCCAAAGGGGTGACACATTTGTAGCTATAATGACCACAAGAAAACAACAAACCCCGAAGGGGTGACATTATTATTCAATCCATTCAAACAAATATCTGTCGTCGAAATCAATGTCGAATTCCCTGAGAAATCCCAAGTATTCCTCCCTGAAGGTCTTCTTTCTGTGGTGCTCTTCCTGATTTAAAATGTATTTATAGACTGTTGCCAATTGGGACCAGGAATAGGAAAATGCTCCGTATCCTTCCTGCCAGGAGAATTTTCCTGGTGTCCATCCATTTTTGTTTACAAAGTTGGTTGAGTTGTTTTTTATGTCCCGCACCAGATCGCTGATGGCTTCAGATGGTCTCAAACCAAGAAACACATGAATGTGATCAGACACTCCGTTTACAATAATGGATTTGTGGTTTTTAACGGTTATGATACCGGAAATGTAACTGCAGAGATCTTTTTTCCATGTTTTATTGATCAGGTTTTGCTTGCCTTTAACTGAAAAAACGACCTGAATGTAGATTTGTGAATAGGTTCCTGCCATAATCTGATGGGTTTCTTTGGTTTTGATTTCTGGTGTATCTTTCAACAAATATTCTATAGTGCCACCCCTTCGGGGTTTTTTCGTTAGTACCACTCCTTCGCTACAATAATGCCATCCCTTCGGGATTTTGATGTTTTATAAATTCGCCATCCGCTACAACTATGCTATCCCTGCCTGCGGATTTGCCTGCCGGAGGAGGTACAGGCAGGCCTCAGGGATTGCGTGGTGGAAGATTGAATGATGTGTATCCCTCAAGTTTAAATTTCCGCACCACATCATCGAGCAACGAATCCCTCACCACCAGCAGCAAGCTGCCCTGCAATGATCCGGATTTGTACCTTGAGATCACAGCAGGCAGCACCAGCCCGAAACCCTTTCCTTCCAGTTCGAGCCGGCCCACTTCATCCACCACCAGCCAGGCAGGCTTAACGGATAGTGCCGATATCAGGATGCCAGCAGCTTTTTCAAATGCCCGAAGGCTGAACCTGAACCCGCCCACCCGGATCACCCGGTCTTCCGGCACCTCAGGTCCGGCTTCAAAGGGAAACCACTTCCGGGCTGCAATATCGTACATCATGCGTATCCCATCCCGGTCCGGGGTCAATATCCCGGCAACATCCCCACCCAGGGATGACCAGCCCATCAGCCGGGTGGTCTTGCCCGACCTTATCGCTCCGGAAAGGATATATATCCGGCCGGATCCTTCAGAAGCCGGATGGGCCGGTTCAGGCATCGTTGAAGGAATTTGGACCGTTTCTGACAACCTCATACCCGTTTTGCGACGGATCGATCAGCAAGGAATACACTACTAAATCAACCACATAGTTACTCATTCGCAACCACAGGTGACCGTTTTTATTTTCACGCCAGAGGATCACCGCCAGCTTTTTCATGACCGGCAAACCTGCAGTAACGCGCTCCACCTCCCAGGAAAAGCTTGATTACCTGCGGCGCAACAATCTTTTCAGCAGATACATGCTGACTGGCGCCAGAAGATAAAACCAGGTTAAAAACACGGTCATTACCCTCAGCATTAAATACAGTACAGAGCGGGCTCCCCCGTTTCCGGGAAACATGAAAATCATCACCGGTATGATCAGGATGAGCGGGGTAAGGAATATCAGCCATCGTTTCCAGAATCTGCGGCCTGAGCGTTGCATGTTTTGAGCGCCGGTGGTCTGATCCAGCAGATGAACAACCTTTTCGGCGGGTATACGGGCCATGGCAAATGAAAGTTCAGACGGAATTTTCCCTGCCAGCAAACCTGTCATGATCCCTGCTGCCGTATAGATGCCAAGATAAAGAATGATCAGCCAAAAACTGGCTTCGACCATCATGTTTTCCGGTCTCCCTCCCAGCTCACTTACCACCTGTGATGCAAACAGGTCGATTGCCTCCCAGAGCGACCTTCCGTAAATGACGGTCAGATGGATGAGCTTCTGGCCGGCGGATTCGAGCATTCCCATAGCGCAAAGCAAAACGGCCGCCAGGCGGATCGCCGGAATGATCCGGAAGAGCAATGCCCCCATGACCGCCTGGAAAGAAACGGCAAAGTAGGCTGTTACCGGGGAATGGGGGCTTACCCCTGCCTTTACGATCAGCACCAACAACAACCCCTTCAGGATCGCACCCCCATCCCTCCGCGAGAAATATGCGATAAGGGTAATGATGATCATGGCCATGCCGCCGATGAACAGGCCGGTGAAAGGTATCTTCAGGGCATGCATGATGCCTCCGAGCCCGGCTTCGTTCAATGCCCATAAAGCCGTCAGTCGGGATACAGCAGTCTCAGGACTGATCCCGGTCACCAGATGTCCGCTGTCATTCTGCTTTTTCATCTGAGCATTTCCGGATATCAAGTCAAGGCTTCCATCAGCCGTATTTGGTCTTCATCCTCAGCGGCTTGGTCTCCCGGACATGATGACACCCAAGCCAGAGATATCAATGAATAAACCAAGTTTACATGAATTGATCTTCCTTTTGCTTATATTCTCATACCAAACAGAAATCTCATCAGGCGCCATTTGCGGACAATCCAGTAATACAAAGCTGAAATGACGACCAGAGAGGTCGTTGCCAGAAGAATAAATTTGCCTGCAACCGGCCAATCAAGGTTGCGGATCAGGAATCCTGTCATCACAATGATCGTCTGATGCAGAATATAGAATGGCAGCACGGCTTCGTTGGCTGCAGGCAGCCAGGACTTCCGGTGATCAAGCAAACGGCGGCCCATCCCGAGGAAGGCCAGCATCCAGCACCAGGTGTTCATTCCCCGGAGAGCCGCAATCATCAGCCGGCCGGACAACCAGTCCATCCGGATCAGAATGTATCCGGAGAGTGTAATCAATACGGCGATGATAAGGGAAGGGAACCATAGTTTGCCCGTCCTTTCCGTCAGGCGGGGGCTCCTCGCCATCAGATAGCCCAGTATGAAGATCATCAGATAGGAGGGCACGCTCCAGCCACCGAAATCCCTCCTGCCAAATCCACCGGGATCAAGCCTTGAAAAATATTCTGCAGCGATGAGGAACAGGGAAAGCAGAAGTATGTTATACCCTTTGCCAAAAAAAATCACCGCCGGCTTCAGAAAGGTTCCGGTTCTTTCCCTCTGCAACAGCCGGAACAGGGGAAGGGCAATGACTGAGAAAATGAACAATACCTCAAGATACCACAAATGCAGGCCCATCCAGGCAAAGTTGCCTCCAAAGCCATAAAACCCGTCAAAGTAGCGTGGATAGAAGGCCCAGAACGATCCTTCGAATCCACGATGGGTTACTGACTCCACATACACCTGCGGCGGGACCAGGATCAGGATACCAAAAATCAGGGGGATCACCAGCCTTTTGAAACGTTCCGCGATAAACACGCCATTGCTTCTCCGGAATAATGCATAGTAGATACCTGACGCAGAAAGCACGAAGAAAAGGGGCATGATCCACTGGCTGACCACTGCAATGAACACCTCCATACCATCACTGAGCTCATTGTTCTTGACATGCCAGTCCTCCTGGTTGAAAAAACGGGCGCAGTGAAACAGAAAGACGGTCATCATGGCCAGGATCCGCAACCAGTCAATGTCATAACGTCTGATATTGTTGTTCACCATAGCTGTGCCTGTTAAGAGAGCCTCCGGATGTTTGAGAGACTTAAGTGATGCGCATATGTCTTCGCCTGAAGAGACCCCATCCCACGAAGAAATAGATAATTGTGAGTATGATGAGGGCACACAGTTCGGGAATGATATCCCGCCATGTCAACCCCAGCACCAAAGTCTTTTTAAGTGCAGAAATGGCATGGGTGGGCGACATCAGTCCCTGAAGGGACACAGGATATCCAGCGATGTGAACGAGAGCTTTTCCCTCGAGGGGAAAGGCTGCGCCTGTGAAAAACATGAAAAGGAACATCGGAAAGTTGCCTACAATGAGGATTTCATTGGCTGTTTTGGTCACGGCTGCAACAATCAGGCTGAATGAGATGATGGATAGGCTGGTCAATGCGGCGATCAGTAAGAGCAAACATAAGGATCCGGAAGGATCAAATCCGAATGCTGTGGCCACCCATAGGGTAAGAAGTATGGCAACCAGACCCACCAGGAGCTGTACGGCACTGACACCGGTCAACAGCTCGAAAGTTTTCAGTCTGGACATTTTCAGCCGGATGACGGTCCGGTGCTCCACCTCCGTCACCAGGGCGATGGAAGCTGTAAAGATCAGCATGACAAGCGAGATTACCAGTAACCCCGGCACATACAGGTCAAACTCATCTGTACCGCCCGTGATACCAATAGCGTTTTCATGAACCAGCAGGGGGTTTTTCTGATGGGTCACATAATTTATATATTGCTTGAGCATCTCATTAGCCCAGATAGCAGCTACCATGTATTGCACATGGGTGAGATCACCGGTAAACTCGACATTGATGTCGGGCCCCGGCGGATCGGTCTGCCATTGGCTGATCTTCCGGGAAAAATCGGCAGGGATCACGATCATCATATCGGCCTTCCCGTTCTTCAGCAAGGCCATGGCCTCATACCGATCTTTCTTTATGATGATCTTCGCCGGAAAATCAAGACTGTCCCTGAGGATGTCCCGCGACATGTCAATGAGGATGTCCCCATGGTTCATCCCGCTCATGGTGCTGTCCTGGCTGATGATGATCACTTCATAGGAAGGCTGTGATCCCTCATTGATCAGATAATAAACTGCCACGAAAAACGGGGCCATGGAAACGGTCAGGATCAGCATCCATACACTTCGAGCCTGCTCCCTGAGGGATTTGATAAAAATGTAACGGGTTTTCATTGTCTTAGTTTCCGTCCCGTCAGGTGAATAAAAACATCCTCAAGTGTATTCTCCCTGAGGGTAAGTTCCCGGATCGCTATATTGCTTTGTTCAAAGCAATGCACCACTGCCGGTATCCTGCTGACCAGATCGCGGGAGCGCAGGAGCAGGTTCCCGTCATGGTGCAGGAGGCTTATGCCTAAAGACTCCAAAAGGCTTTTCAGTCCTGAGAGATCACTGCCTTCCTCCAGGCCGGTGCTGACTTCGAGGATATCCCCCGCCCCAAAATGTTTCTTCAGGTTGGCCGGGGCATCAAGCATCAGAAGTCTTCCATGGTCAATGATAGCAACACGGCTGGCCATCCGGTCGGCTTCATCCATGTTGTGTGTGGTCAGGATGACCGTCTTGTCGCTGGACTGTTGCCTGATGACCTCCCGTACCAGGATTCGGCTTTGCGGATCAAGGCCTGCTTCCGGCTCATCGAGTACCAGTATCGGCGGATCGTGCACCATGGCCAGGCAGATGCTCAACCGACGCCTCATGCCACCCGAAAGCCGGGAAGCTAGGACTCCCGATTTAGCCGACAATCCCATGATCTTCAGCAATTCATCAGACCTTCTTTTCAGAAAGACACCTTTCATTCCATACATCCGTCCCATGAAAATGAGTTGCTCACGGCATGTCAATTTCGGCCAGAAAATGTTTTCCTGGGGACAGAAACCGATGCGTTTCCTAGGATACTCACCCACTTCATCGTGGAATCTGATGATGCCTCCACTGGGCTCCATCAATCCGCAAAGCATCAGTATGGTGGTCGTTTTTCCGGCACCGTTTGGGCCCAGAAAGCCGAATATCTCCCCTTTCCGGATATCGAATGATATTCCGTCAACCGCTGTAAGGTTGCCGAATGACTTCCTCAAGTCCCTTATGCCAACATACTCAGTATAATCCATATGTTGTCTTCCGTATATGGAATCCATACCTGTTTGCCTGATTGTTACATCCTCTGATCTCCTCAGGCCGGGCGATTCATTCATTGAAATGTACCGATCTGACGATATTCTCGAATGTGCCCGAATAACTGTCATAAGTCTCAGGAGAGGCCCAGCAGGCAATATAGTACATCCTGTCCTGTTTTCCCAGGAACCAAAGCTCTACCTTCATCCTCATGGAGGCATGAACGCATTCAAAAACCAGCGTAGCTACCAGCTCACTATCAACATCCAGAGGCATGCACGGCACTTTCACCTCAAACAACTGCACCATATCCCGGAATTGTTGAATGATCCGGTTCATGAAATCTTCCTGGCTGATCCAGTCATTGGGGTATGGCTGCTGGCACACCGCTACGCTCTCACGAAAATAGGTATTTGTCTCCGGTCTGACAGCCTCCATAATGACATCGTTTTTTTCAGTTGAATTGACTGTCCAGCTTAGCGGAAAATCAACACTGATCCCGAATTTTTCACTTGTCCAGGTCCGGTACCCCGGTATCTGCGGGTATAGCGGGCTAAAAATGATAATGAAACAGATATTGTGGGCAAAAGCCACATGGTGCCGGGATAATTTTGTCTTCATGGATTATCGATTTTGGCGTACACGAAGATAACTATTCGTGCGGAGAAACATGATCATGTGGAGTGTTTCGGCTATTTGGCAGTTTCATCACCTTGTAAAGGAATCGGCTCATAACAATTACCTTTGGATATCGCTATTGCCTGATCAATCGATATTAGGTTCATGCTGCGGGCTTCCTGTACAAGGTATGTTCTCCGTTTCCGCTTTCCTGCCGGAACCTCACGCGGTGTGCTCACAGAAAAAGAGGCCTGGTTCATAAAGGTTTGGGAGACAGAAAATCCCGGTGTCACCGGATACGGGGAGTGCGGGGTTATTCCCGGTTTGAGTCCGGAGGCCGGGCCGGATTATGCGCAGGTTATTCATGAAGTCTGCCATAATATCGAATCGTTCCGTGACGATTTTCCGGATTGGCTGACCTTAAGTCCTTCCATCCGTTTCGGTCTTGAAACGGCACTGAAAGATCTGGAAGAGGGGGGGCGGAAGATCCTGTTCCCATCAGCTTTTTCGGCCGGACAGTCCGGAATTCCCATCAATGGTCTGGTATGGATGGGTGATATTGACGCCATGTTCAGGCAGGTCAGGGAAAAGATCGATATGGGTTTCCGTTGCATCAAGATGAAGATCGGAGCCACGGATACCGAGGAGGAATTGGGGTTGATGAAAAGGATCCGTCAGGAGTTTCCTGCAGGCGACATCGAAATCCGGGTGGATGCCAATGGGGCTTTATCGCCCGACCGTGCGCCCGTTATCCTGGAGCGCCTGGCCGGACTAAAGATCCATTCCATTGAACAGCCGCTCAAGGCAGGCCTTTGGGAAGAGACCGCCCGGCTATGCAGGAATGCCCCCATCCCGGTAGCACTGGATGAAGAGCTGATCGGTGTCCATCATCATGCCGAAAAACGTAAGCTCCTGGAAACCATCCGGCCATATTTCATCATACTGAAACCCAGCCTGCTCGGTGGTTTTGCCACATGCCACGAATGGATCGACCTGGCCCGGACAAACGGTACCGGCTGGTGGGTCACCTCTGCACTTGAGTCCAACATCGGCCTGAACGCCATCGCCCAATGGGCATTTACCCTCGGCAATCCGCTTCCCCAGGGTCTCGGTACCGGCCAGCTTTATCTCAACAACATCCCCTCACCGCTTGAGGTTTCAAAAGGATATTTGTATTACCGGCCTTATATTTCATGGAATACTGAATTGATTGGCCTATGAGCCCGGGTAATCCGTATATTTTGAATCTGAATGGAAAAGGCTATGACAGGTGTGGCCTGGAAGATCTGTGCATAAGACAATTAAACCGCGCGGATATTCCCCCACACGAGGCGGAATTGTACTTTTTTATCCGGGATTGGATCAGCGATGATCTTTCGGTCACCCTCGAAACATCGGGATCAACCGGACCACCACGGAAAATTACCGTCCCGAAAGAATCGCTGATGACCAGTGCCATGATATCCGGCCTGTACTTCGGATTGAAAAGGGATGATTCCGCCCTGTTGTGCCTGCCGGTCCGGTTTATTGCAGGGAAAATGATGGTGGTCCGGTCTTTTGTCCTGGGTATGAGGCTTTTCACTGTTGAACCATCCGGCAATCCCCTGTCAGATTGGAATGGAGCGGTGGATTTTGCAGCCATGATCCCTCTGCAGGTACATCGTGCTTTTAACGAATCCATGGGGGCTGATCATCTTGAGCGCATCGGAACCCTGATCATCGGGGGCGGAGAGATCAGTGCGCAACTGGCAGGAAAGATCAGGCATCTGAAAAACAAAACATATCAAACCTACGGCATGACGGAGACATTCACCCATGTCGCTGTCATGCGGATGAACGGACCAGCTCCCGGAAATTTTTTTTCAGCCCTTGAAGGATTTACTTTTGAGGTGGATCATAGAGAATGCCTGATCGTCAGCGCCCATAATCTTCCCGGAGGCCGGGTAGTTACCAATGACAGGGTCATCCTTCAGGATCCACATCATTTCCGTTTTCTGGGAAGGATCGATCATGTGATCAACAGTGGAGGGATCAAGATTCACCCGGAACAGATCGAAAGTAAAATTGAGCCCCTTGTCGACCGCGCCTTCCTGATCAGTTCGTTGCCTGACGACCGTCTGAATGAACAGGTCGTTCTGGTGATGGAAGGAAAACCGCTGGAAACATTAAAAGAGCAGACTCTCATAAACCTTTTGAAAAAGAAGCTTCACACTTATGAAATACCCAGACGTCTGATTTACATTGATCGTCTGAAATACACATTTTCCGGTAAAATTGACCGGCCTGGAACACAAAATTTTATCCGGGAGTCCTTCTTATAACAGAAATCATTTCTTTTCTTCCTTCTCATCCTCGTCCACCCTGACCCTGATCCCGTCATACCTGGTTTCTATACCATTCTTATAGGAAATGGTGATCAGAGGAGTGCCGTCAGAGTAATATTTGACCCAATCTCCGTCTTTCAAACCCATGATATACTCACCTTCCTGCTTTTTGGTACCGTTTGGCCAATACCAGGTATGTCTGCCATTGGGGATGTCATCAATAAATTTCCCTTCAAAGAGCAGGGTACCATTTCTGTCAAAGCTTTTCCATGAACCGTTTCTAAGACCATTCAGATATTCGCCCTCTTCCCTGAAATCACCATAAACGATGATCCACCCTCCTTCCCTGTTACCTTCGATGTATTCTCCCTGAGTGACCACCATCCCGTTTTCATCATATTCCGTGCTCAGGCCATCCTCCTGTCCATTGAAATATGTTTCTTCACGTAAAATATCTCCGGAAGGATAAAACCATTGCCATAGTCCGTCCGCCTTTCCATCACTATTATAGCTGCCCGTCTGCTCCAGCTGTCCGTTCCGGTGGTAAAATCTCCATTCTCCTGTTCTTTTCCCTTTATCATAGGTGCCTTCTGACTTTAAAGAAGCGTCAAAATAATACTCTTTCCATGGGCCATCGCGTATTCCTTCATCATCCGTGATGCCCTCACCCACCATCTTTCCTTCGCTAAAGAGGTATCCTCTGACAATCTGCCCGTCTGCTCCGTATTCCCTGCGCACACCCTCCGCAATATCATTTTTATAGCTGGCAACGATTTTCACACTTCCGCTTGGGTAGTATTCGGTCTTGATATCAAGTCTGGCCAGTTCCTCAACATTCTCCTGCAACACATCATCAATATATTTGGAAGTACTGACCAGGTTTCCTTCCTCGTCATATTCCTTAAAATACCCATGCCGCATACTATCCTTATATTCTCCCTCCATTCTCACCTGACCGTTTTCATAAAACTCAACCCATCTGCCCTGTTTGAAGCCAAGCCTGTCAATGCTGTTGATGTGTTCAATATCCGTGATAAAACCCTTACGGTACGAGATAAGCCGGATTACCCTGCCGTCCCTGCTGTATTCCTTTCCAATACCTTCTTCAAGTCCGTCCACATACATCAACTCCCTTTTCAGCTTTCCATCCGGGAAATAATGATATGCCATTCCCTGCTTGACATCATCTGTAAAAGACTCCTCTATGATCTCATCCTCCAGTATGGTACGTCTCAATCCATCCTTTTTGCCTTTCAGGTAGGTAACCTGCAGGTAAGCACGGCCGCTGTCATTATAGAATGTCCATATGCTGTCAAGGAGGTAATTATTCCGGTTGCCCTCGGATTTGATGGCTCCGTGTTCATAATATGTTTTCCAGTATCCATCCGGTTTACCCTGCCTCATATATCCTTCACTGGATATTTTTCCGTTCTCATGGTAAAACCGGTTATACCCGTCCGGATTGATCTCATTCTGCGACCTGACTGAAGTCAGTGACAGAAGAATGAATACACATAATGAAAGATGAAATTTCATCAGACTTTGTGCAGTTTTTTCGATATCTCAAGCATTTTAAATATCGGCTTACCCGCTTGCTCCATCAGATCCTCTGGCATGATAATCTCAGGTTGTTCATTTCGAAGACATAGATACAATTTTTCAAGCGTATTCATCTTCATGTACGGACAATCATTACATGCACATGTCTCTTCTGCAGATACAATAATGAATTCTTTATCCGGAGAATTCTTCTTCATTTGGTGCAGAATGCCCGTTTCTGTGGCTACAATGAATTTATCGGACGGATCAGAAATGGTATATTTCAGCAGTGCTGAAGTGCTTCCCACAAAATCGGCCAATTCAAGGATGGGAGCACGGCACTCCGGATGAGCAATGAGTTTTGCATCGGGATTATCCCTTTTAAGTCTGATCACGGATTCCACTGTAAGAATGTCATGAACTTCACAGGTTCCTTCCCACAGCACCATATTCCGCCCCGTAACCCTGTTGACATAACCTCCCAGATTCCTGTCGGGTGCAAAAATTATCTTCTGATCCAAAGGAAATGAATTCACTATATCCACTGCGTTGCTGGATGTACAGATCACATCGGATTGTGCTTTAATCTCAGCTGAACTGTTGATGTACGATATCACCACATGGTCAGGATAACGTGCACGGAATTTTCTGAATTCATCTGGTGGACATGTATCCGCCAATGAACAACCAGCATGCATATCCGGCAATAGTACCTTTACCAAAGGATTGAGAATTTTAGCTGTTTCTGCCATGAAATGAACTCCCGCGAAGACAATGATATCTGCTGTTGTTTCGGATGCCTGTCTTGCAAGAAACAGACTGTCACCTATGTAATCCGCTATATCCTGAATTTGCGGAATCTGGTAAAAATGTGCCAGCAAAACAGCATTTTTTTCCTTTTTCATCCGGAGTATTTCATGAATCAACCATTCATCCGTTCTTCCTGTAACGCCTTTTTCAATCATTTCACAAGTACATTTATTATTGATTTTAAATAATAATATTA
>JAFGHD010000078.1 GCA_016939365.1 Bacteroidales bacterium
GTTTTTGGCGAACCGGCTGCGGAATACCTTCAGGGTACAGCCATAGTCCCTGATCCTGACATGGGTGGTCCTCCGAATGATGGCATTGGCTATACGGCTGGGTATTTTGCGAAGAAACATGTCATCTTTCCGGTGGGAGCGGATACCTGCCACCAGGTCCCACCCCTCTTTTTCAGCAAGGCTCAGCATACCGGGTATGTCGGAGGGATCGTTCTGCAGATCACCGTCCATGGTGCAGATGTAATCGCCCTGAGCGTGGTCGATCCCGGCAGCCAGTGCCTGGCTCTGCCCGTAGTTCCTTGTGAACCGGATCAGCCGTATATGGTCATTCCTGACCCCCAAAACCTCAGCGGCAGTGCGGTCGGAAGAGCCGTCGTCGACGAAAATAATCTCGTGATTGATCCCTGACAATGACTCCCCCAGAGCGGCTACCAAAGGCCTGATGTTCGATTCTTCATTATACACCGATATGACAACGGATAATTTCATGCCGAAGAATGATAATTCAACAGATTGAATGCAAATGTAATCCTAAAACTGGAGAACGCCGCCCCGGTTACATCCCTCCGTGGCAGAAATCCCCGGGCTGCATGGATCGCCCCGCCCTGGTCCGTGTCGTGCAAATCTTATAATTTCGTACGATCCGGAGTATCATTCATGCCATTGTCAGGAAGACAACATACCCCGTTATTAGGAATCCTGATCCTGTGGATCACGGCATCCCTTTATTTTTCTTCTGACAATGTTACCAACGGCACCACCAGGCCGGGGAATTGTGCAGGAAGTTGTTTTCCACAAAGGGACCCGGAGCCACTTGGTGATTTCCTTTCCCTCCGCATCCCCCTGAAAAAAGCCGGAAACCTGGTACTGATCGAAGCGTGCATCGATACCCTGACCGGAAACCTGATTCTGGATACCGGAGCCTCCGGATTGGTGCTCAACAGTACCTATTTCAGGACAGGTTATACTGTTGACCGCCTTGAATATGGGGGAGTGACCGGTTCTTCCGGTGCAGTGCGGAGGACACGCATCGACCGGCTGCAAATCTATGATCTCTATTATGAGAACGTTACAGCCGATCTCTCAGAGCTCGGACACATTGAAAACCGCAGGGGGGTCAGGATACTCGGCCTTCTCGGGCTGAACATGCTTCAGGATATGGAAATGATGATTGATGTTGCCAATAGTCTGCTCGTATTATACCGGCTGGATAAGAATGGCAACCGACTTCATACTGATTCATGCAATACCGGCACAAAGCTTGAAGCCGACATCAGCCTGATGCATGATGTCATGTTCATGAAGGCTTCCATCGGTGGAAAAACGCTCAATTTCTGCCTGGATACAGGGGCCGAGATGACCCTGATCGATCACAACCTGCCACAGGTAGTCTTCGATCACATCGTTATCCGCGGCCGGTCCACCCTTCGCGGAGTCGGCGGAGGCCATGCTGAAGTGCTTTATGGCGCACTCGATGGACTTATGGTAGGTGAGACTGATATCGGCTCTCTGCCCGTTCTCGTATCAGATCTCTCAGGGATGGGCCAGGCTTACGGCATTAGTATCGACGGCATGCTGGGATATGATTTTTTTGCCTCCGGGGCATTTTGTATTAATTTGGTCAGGAAAAGCATGGTGCTGTATTTACCGGACAAATTGAAAACACAGTGAAAAATATTGCAGGACAAATCTTCCTGATTGTTGCTGTTACGGTGGCATCCTGGGTATATAGCCAAACTATGCCTGATAATATCTGCCGCATCACCGACGGAAGGATGATCATCACACTGGATCCGGGATGGCCGGAAGAGACCATGCAGTCTGTGGCCGGTGTTTTCGGCCTGGACAGTCTCACCCTGAAGATGGCATTCAGCGGAGGGCCGGAATTCGAGGCCAATGGCATTGCCTGGACGGTCACCGAAAATACGCAGGGGTTGATCGAACTCTCCCGGACCATACAATCGATGGAGGCACAGTATCACTGGAAAGATGAAGTGGTTCTGACCGATGACGCATGGCTTGACTTCCCGGTTTATGCGACCGGAGTCCAGGCAACATACGGGGTGAACCGTTTTAAATCCCGGACTGTAATTGAGACATATGAGGGATCAATGCTCTTCTGGCTTCCGGACCGCAAAAATGCCCGGCGTGTTTATCTTGCAGGTACATTCAACAACTGGAGTACCCTGAAAAATCCCATGGTTCACGTTGATTCAGGTTGGATCGCAACTTTAAAGCTTGAAGCCGGAAAACATCTGTACAAGTTTATTGTGGACGGACAGTGGATCACCGATCCCAGCAATGAGCTCAGGGAGGATGACGGACATGGTGGGTTCAATTCCATCTTCTTCGTTTACAATCACTGCTTTGAGCTGAACTTCTTCATGGAGGCACGGCATGTATTTGTATCGGGCAGCTTTAACGGATGGAGGGAGAAAGAGCTGGAGATGAACCGCTCGAAAGATGGCTGGAGACTGCCCGTGTATCTCCGGGAAGGAACCCACGCATACAAATTCATCGTGGACCGGAAATGGATCACTGATCCTGCAAATCCTGTTATCCGCCCTGACGGAGCCGGAAATCTTAATTCCTTCATCAGTATCGGTGATACCCTTTACTTCCACCTGGCGGGCTTCCCTGAAGCCCGCCAGGTAGTCCTCGCCGGAAATTTCAATGTATGGAATGAAGGGGAGCTTTACCTGGAACAGGTGCCGGATGGGTGGGATATACCCTATGTCCTCGCACCGGGTAACTACGAATACAAATTCATTGTTGACGGCAGATGGATCACTGATCCGTCCAATCCATACACCACAGGGAGCGGGGATTACATCAACTCATTTCTGGCGACGGATACCAGCCATTTCTTCCTGCTGCCGGACTTCCCACAAGCCAGGGAGGTAATTGTTACCGGCACATTCAACTCCTGGAGCGAGGTGGATTACCGCATGGTCCGTCAACCGGATGGCTCATGGATCTTTCCCATACACCTGGATCAGGGAAAGCACCTTTACAAGTTCAGGGTCGATGGGGCCTGGATGATTGATCCTTCCAATCCATTGTGGGAAGAAAACGAATACGGTACGGGAAACTCGGTACTGTGGATCGGGCCATAATCTTGCCCGATGGGAAATAATGTCATTCCCTGCCTTACTTACCTACCCGGTTTTACACAGTATTAAAATGGCCGTGTTACCTGAAGTTCAAAGCACCTTCTCGAGGACCTCAATGAGCCGTGCGATCTCCCCGGCAGTATTATAATGCACCAGGCTGATCCGCACCACTCCGTCGTTCTGGTCGAGCCGCAGGGATTCAATCAGGCGTCTGGCATAGAAATCCCCCCACCTGATCCCGATCCGGTGTTCATCCACCAGAGGAGGTATCCGGCTGCTTTTCTTCTGTTTAACGACGAAGGAGACCGTGGGCACCCTCAGGGTTCTGTCAGCCGTCGGTTCACCGATCAGCCGGACATCCTTCCGTTGAACCAGATAATCAATGAGTGGGCGGACAGTCTCCTCCTCATGAGCTGCAAAGAGATCGAAAACCGGGCCTGCGGAGCAACCGGGATGCTGAAATTCCGCTCCCACATGGTGTGAGTACAATTCCCTGAAGTAGTCCATGACCCCCATCAAGCCCCAGCTCAGCTCGAAATTTACATTTCCGGGCTGCAGCTTATACGGTATCTCCCCGTAACCGATGAAGTAATGGTTAATACCCGGCAGGGGCTGCAGGTGTTTTCTCTTCCCGTACAACACGCTGTAATGGGGTCCGAATACCTTGTAAAAGCTGAAGACGTAAAAGTCAACATCCCATTCCCGAACGTCCACCATGCGGTGAGGCGCATATGCCACCCCGTCCACGCATACCAGGGCACCATGATCGTGAATGAATGATGTGAATTCCCTGACAGGATGTATCGTGCCCAGAATATTGGAGGCATGAGTGAAAGCGACCAGCCGGGTCTTCTCGCTCATCAGATGGCGCAGATCCTCCAATTCCAGCCGCAGGGTATCCGTATTGATCTTCCATGTTCTGATCCTGACTCCCGATCGGGCCAGGCCCACCCAGGGGCCGATATTTGCTTCGTGATCACAATCCGTCACGATCACCTCATCTCCATGCTCAAGTATCTGTCCCAGTGACCGCGACAGATTCTGCAGCAACATGGTGGCGGATGACCCAAGGATCACTTCCGACGGATCGGCTGCCCGCATCCAATCCGCGAGAGTTCCCCTGACCTGGTTCATCCGCTCTCCGGCAAGACGTGAGATCTCATAGGAAGCCCCCAGCTGGACATTGGTGCTGAACAGGTAGTCATTGATCCGCTCCCCTACCTGCCGTACCGTCTGAGTGCCACCCGCATTGTCCAGAAATGTCCATGATCCGTTGAGAGCCGGGAATTGCTGCCGAACGAAATCAATATCCAGTTTGCCTGACATCGTACTTTTTTTATCGACAGCGAAATTAATCAAACTTCCATCCGGTAAAGGAAGAGGGAACAGGTTCCCATGACATTTTCCGGTCACAGAGGCATCAGTCACCCATCGGTCTGACTCCTTTGCCGCTATGGTCAGCCCAGACCGTACATCCCGGAAAAGAGCCGGCAATATCGCAGGGGAGTTCCCGGAACAACCCGAATATGGCCGATCCGCTGCCTGTCAGGGAAGCATAGACTGCCCCCCGGTTGTAAAGGGTGTCGCGGATCACCGGCAGATGAGGGAAACGTTGAAAAACGGGATCTTCAAAATCATTGAACACCTGGCCCCTCCATTCTTCCACCGGGCGGCTGATCCGGGAGGCCAGAGAGCCGGGAGGGGTCGCGGGTGTTATCCAGGTGTAAGCTTCCCGGGTACTGATACGTATCTCCGGAACGACGATCACCCAGGTATAGGAGCTCAGATCGGTTTCCACAACTTCTATACGGTCACCCTTCCCGGTGACCAGCGCGGGGCGGTTTCTCAGGAAAAAAGGGCAGTCACTACCCAGCTTTCCGGCCATTGAGGTCATTTCATCGATCCCTATTGACAACCCGAACTGCCGGTTGAGCAGATGAAGCATAAAGACGCCGTCGGCTGACCCCCCTCCCAGACCTGATCCGGCAGGTATGACCTTGTGCAGATGGATGCCGCATGAAGGTAGCGGGTGATGCTTCCGGACGAGCGAAAAGGCTTTCATCACCATGTTCTCCCCTGGCGTCCCCGGGATGGGAGTACCCGTCAGTTCCAGGAATGGCCCCTCCCCTTCACATGGGACAACCTCAAGGATATCACACCAACCTATCGGGTAAAGCAGGGATTCGATATCGTGATAACCGTCCGCTCTGCGACGCAGAACCTTCAGCCCGATATTGACCTTGGCATTTGGAAAACAGATCATCCTCTCAGGGATTCACCGGAACGGTATCCCACCAAATGTAGTATTTCCTCCCATAACCAGACCATGATTTCGGCCCATAGGCTGTTTTATATTAATTTTGACATCAGGGATGCATCCTTCAAGGGATTCCCCAATGGATTCCGGAATACATTCCCAGATGAGCTGAACATGGCACTGATCCATTCTGTATTGTCGTGGTTGATGAAGCAGCGCTTTCACCAGATCGAGCTCTTCATGAAATATCCGCATGAGGTGCAGGAGGAGCTGCTGAAAAAGCTGCTGGCATCCGCAAAAGGAACGGAATGGGGCCATAAATATGACTACAGCACGATCCAGTCATTTGAGACATACCGGGAGCGGGTTCCGTTGAATGACTATGAATCGTTGAAGCCGTATATCAACCGGTTGCGGGCCGGAGAGCAAAACATCCTATGGAATACGGATATCCGATGGTTTGCCAAATCCTCCGGCACTACATCCGATAAGAGCAAATTCATTCCGGTAAGTCAGGAGGCGTTGGAGGAGTGCCATATGAAGGGCGGCAAAGACATGCTGTCCATCTATTGCAACAATTATCCCGACACGCAGTTGTTTGACGGACGCGGGCTGGCCATGGGAGGCAGCCACCAGATCACCGAGATCAGCAACTCAAGCTATTACGACGGGGATCTCTCAGCCATTATTATCCAGAATCTTCCATTCTGGGCGGAGTTCATCCGCGTCCCCAAAAGAAGCGTTGCACTCATGGGTGAATGGGAAAAGAAGATAGACCTGATGGCACGAACCACTATCAACCATGATGTCACCAGCATCTCCGGAGTACCTTCCTGGACACTGCTTCTGCTGAAAAGGATCCTTGAGATCACAGAAAAAAACTCGATCCGGGAGGTCTGGCCCAACCTCGAGGTTTTTTTTCACGGCGGCGTCAACTTCAGTCCCTACAGGAGCCAATTCCGGGACCTGATCCCGTCCCCGGCAATGAATTACCTCGAAACATATAATGCATCAGAGGGATTTTTCGGCATCCAGGACCAGCCCGGTTCCAATGACATGCTTCTGATGCTGGATTACGGCATTTACTATGAATTCCTGCCGGTTGACCGGGTTGGGGATGATCACCCGGAGACAGTCACGCTCGACAGGGTGGAATCGGATACCCACTACGCCCTGATCATTACCTCGAATTCAGGTCTTTGGAGATATATGATCGGAGACACCATCCGGTTTACTTCACTGAATCCCTACCGGATCAGGATCACTGGCAGAACTAAAAGTTTCATTAATGCGGTGGGTGAAGAACTGATTGTCGACAATGCAGAAAAGGCACTCGCCATAGCCTGCATGAAATGCCGGGCTGAAGTTACGGAATTTACTGCTGGGCCTATTTATTTCGACGCCGGGAAAAATGCTGCCCATGAATGGCTGATCGAGTTCGAATCCCCACCGGCCAACCTGGAATATTTCACCGAGACACTCGACAATGCATTGAAATCGCTCAACTCGGATTATGAAGCCAAACGATACCACAACATGGTGCTGAGAAGTCCCGTGGTGCGCGCAGTCCCGAAAAACACCTTCTACAGGTGGTTCCGGAAGAAAAACAAACTGGGTGGACAGAACAAGATCCCGAGGCTGGCCAACCACAGGAAATATCTTGATGAAATACTCTCGCTCCTTCAGGAGGAGAATTGATGAAGGAAAAGTATTATTTTTACGGGTAAACCAAAAAACATGCATATTGCAGTAGCCGGTAATATCGGATCCGGGAAAACCACGCTGACAAGACTGTTATCAAAACATTTCGGGTGGGAACCCCATTTTGAGGATGTAGATACCAACCCCTATCTTCATAGTTTTTACGAGGATATGCAGAGATGGTCATTCAATCTGCAGATCTATTTCCTGAACAGCCGTTTCAGGCAGATCATCGAAATACGCAAAAGCGGCAAGACGGTAATTCAGGACAGGACCATTTACGAGGATGCATATATTTTCGCTCCGAATCTGCATTCGATGAACCTGATGACCACACGCGACTTCGAGAACTATATTTCTCTTTTCGAGCTGATGAGCTCTTTCATTCAGCCCCCTGATCTCCTGGTCTACCTGCGTGCTTCAGTTCCGACCCTGGTCAAGCAGATCCAGCGGCGCGGCCGGGAGTATGAGGAAGCCATCCGGCTTGATTATCTGAAGAAGCTGAATGAGCGTTATGAAACCTGGATTTCCAAATACAACCTCGGGAAACTGCTCATATTCGAGGTAGACAGTTTCGATATTGAGGAAAATCCATCCGATCTGGCCATGATCATCGAGAAAGTCAATGCTGAATTACACGGATTGTTCTGACCTGTCATGCACCTCTATTCAAAAACCCTGTCCGTATTTCTGATGGCCGGTACCTGCCTGGCAACCGGTCTGACCTCCTGCCGGCAAAATAAAAAACAAAGTTACCGGGACGAAAAGAACCGCGAAGTGGAGGCCGAATACTATTCAGACGGATCCGTCAGGAATGCCTTTACATACCTCAACCGGGAACGGACCGAGTATATCTATGTGGCATATAACAGTGACGGAAGACTCGTTGATTCCGCACGGTATATCAATGACACGGTTGAGGGCGTGCGGAAAGTATATGAAAGCAGTTTGGGGCTGTTGCACATAGAACATTACAGCAGGGGCATTCTCGACGGACCGCATAAAGCCGTTTATGACAACAGGATCACCAGCTTTGAAGGATTCCGGAGGAACGGACAGAAGGTGGGGGAATGGCTTTTTCACTATCCTGACGGAAGGATGATCACCTATGAGTATTACGACAGCCTGGGCAACATCCGGTATCTCCGGAAATATGATGAAACCGGAAGTTACCTCAAAGCTTCGGGATATCCGCTGATCCGGATCGAGGCATCCGGTGACACCGTCACACAGAACGACACCCTCAGGGTGCTGATTGAGGTGGCGACACCGCCGGAATGCGTCACATCGGTGCGGATTGCAGGAATGGCCGGCTCAGCCATAACAGGGTTGCCGGCTGAGGTCTCATTCACCCATCCCGTAAAGTCAATATCCCTTCCATGCCCCTCGGCCGGCCTGCAAAAAATGATGTTCGAGGCAGTCCTGGATTGTACCGGCCAGGCCCCTGTTACGGATCGCAGGGAAGTAAACGTTTTTGTCGAACCCAACTCCCTATGACAGTTACCGGAATCATACCTGCCCGATATGGTTCTTCTCGCTTTCCGGGCAAACCCCTGGCTATGATCCATGGGAAAAGCATGATCCGCAGAGTGTACGAGCAGGCATCTGCATGCCGGACCCTGTCACGGATCGTAGTTGCTACAGATCATGAACAAATATTCTCCCAGGTGAGGGATTTCGGCGGGGAAGTGATGATGACATCGCCAAACCACCCCAGCGGCACCGACCGTTGCTGGGAGGTAATTGAAAAATCAGGCGATCCATGCGATGTGGTAGTCAACATCCAGGGCGACGTCCCTTTTCAGGATCCCGGGCAGATTGACCAGATGGTACGCATGTTTGAAAATCCGGAAGTCCTGATCGCATCAATGGCCGGGAAGATCACCCACCGGGGGGAACTGGAAAACCATGCCCTGGTTAAGGTGGTAACCACTTCGAATGGAGTGGCCCTTTATTTCAGCAGGCACCCGATCCCGTTCGTCAGGGACAGTGAACCAGAACAGTGGCTGCAACATTTTACATTCCTGAAGCATATCGGTGTTTATGGTTTTCGGAGGCACATTCTTGAGCAGTTGGTACACCTTCCTGTGAGCAACCTGGAAAAGGCCGAATCGCTGGAGCAGCTCAGATGGCTGGAGAACGGCTTCCCGGTTCACATACTCCTCACCGAAGGTGATTCACCATCGGTCGATACGCCCGATGATTTATCAAAACTTTTAAACAAGCCTTGAAGCGCCCTCCTGATTTTTATTAATTTAGCTTCCCGATATGAATTCTACCGAAAAGGAATCGGATATACCGCGGTATATCAGCAGGTTGCTATACCGGAATGACTGTGTCATCCTTCCCGGTTTCGGCGGATTCATAGCCGAACGGATCCCGGCGCGCATCCACAGGATCACTCATACCTTCCATCCCCCCTTCAGGAGCGTGATGTTCAACTCCCGGATCATTGCCGATGACGGACTGCTCACCCACGCCATCTCGGCTGAGGAAAACAAAGACTATTCAGTGGTACGGGAAGAAGTATCCCGCTTTGTCAGTCTCTGCAAAAGAAGGCTGGAAGAAGGTCGAATGGTGAAAATGGGGCATATCGGGACTTTCAGGATCGGCCAGGAAAACAAGCTCCTTTTCGAACCGGATCACACGGTCAATTATCTCGAAGATTCATATGGTCTGGCTCCCGTAACCGTTCCTCCCGTCTCACGCATCAGCCGGACCGTCAGAAAAGAAATGGTTTTCAAAGACAGGCATCCTGCCGCAAAAGAGATCCGCAAATCCGTAAAATACCATCGGATATTCTGGGCCATTATCCCCCTGGTGCTGTTGGGACTCTGGTGGTTTCTGCAACCCGGACTCTTCCGGACGGTAACCGAAACGGGTGTCTTTCCGGGAGAAGTCCTGATGGCTCCCGGAAGCGGGGAAACGGTGGAAACGGCAGCAAATGGAAAACCGGAGACAGACCCCGGACCGGCAACCGGCCAAAATGTACCGCCTTCAACATCAGTTCCGGAAGAGGTTCCGAATGACCGGGCTGATCTCATGATCGATGAGACTGCGCGTTATGTCGTGATCGGCGGGGCTTTCAGAGATACTGAAAATGCTGAAAAACTGTTGCTAACGCTGCGCCAGAAAGGATATCCGGCAGGATATGCCGGAACTACCCGCACAGGTTTGCTGATGGTGGCATACTATGCAAGCAATATCAGGAGTGAGGCTCTGAAGGCCCTTTCGGAGGTCAGAAACACTGAAAACCTTTCGGCCTGGCTTCTGGTCAGATAAGAACCTCCCATCCCCTCCCCAATTCGGTTTATTTTTGCGAACGAAATAAGGATTACGCAACGTGTCGAAAAACAAGCTGCAGAAATTCGCAGAAAATGCCACTTTCCCGCACCTCATCCAACCCACAAAGGAGGAGATGTTCAGGGGCTTCCCGTTGAAAAACAGATGGAACCATGATTTCTTTCAGGTGGATCAGCCCATCACCCTGGAGTTGGGATGTGGCAAAGGGGAATATACCGTCGGGCTGGCCCAATCATATCCGGAACGGAATTTCATCGGCGTTGACCGGAAGGGAGCACGCATGTGGCGGGGCGCCAGGACCACACTCGATAACAAACTCACCAATGCAGGTTTCCTGAGGATACCGATCGATTTTATCGACCTCTGCTTCGGAGAGAATGAGGTGGATGAGATATGGATGACCTTTCCCGATCCCCAGCCCAAAAAACGACAGATCAAACGAAGGCTTACCAGTCCCGGCTTTCTTGAGAAATACCGGCGGATACTCCGCCCGGGAGGCCTCATCCATCTGAAAACGGATAACACCCTCATCTTTGACTATACAATTGAGACGTTAAGGCAGCTGGGGCACCGTCTTTACTTCTATACCCATGATCTTTACGGATCGGAAAAAGGCGGTGATGCCTCCGGGATAAAGACCCATTATGAATCCATGTTCCTCGCCGAAGGGAAGAAGATCGCATACCTGTGCTTTTCCTTCAACGATACAAAAGCCCATGAGCGTCAGAGGAATTCCTTATCCCATCCCGAGTACGAACCATCGTTTTTTGAGAGGGTATATCAGGTAGTCAGAATGGTACCTTATGGCCGTGTGACGTCATACGGGGCCATTGCCACTTTCCTGGGAAGTGGCCAGTCGGCCAGGATGGTCGGCTGGGCCATGAATGCATCTCATACCTCGGCGGCTTCCGTACCCGCTCACCGTGTCGTTAACCGCAATGGTATGCTTACCGGCAAACATCACTTCGGGGGACCTTCGGTCATGGAGCAACTGCTTGAGAACGAAGGGATCAGGGTTAAAGAAGACAGGATCACTGACTTCAAAAGGCTCTTCTGGGATCCGGCGAGAGAGATCACCGGAGACCCTCCTGCACCGGAAGGTTAAATAACGTAATGTCTATTGCTTCACGAGCTTGCAGCTATGGATGTCATCACCGGAATATACTTTGAGGTAGTAAATACCGGGAGTCAGGCCATCCCCGGGGATCTCATACCGGGCCTGCCCGCAGGTGACCGGCAAATTGGAAGCCTGAATGATCATCCGTCCCTGACCGTCAAACAACCGGACCTCTGCCATGCGGCCGGCCGAAGGCTGGATGGTCACCACCGCGCTGTTTTCAAACGGATTCGGTGTTACACTTACTTGTGATTCAACCTCACCGGATAAAACGAATCCTGTCATCATGGTGTTGAACTGCACTTCCATGACAGACCCAAAGTCGTTTCCCTGTGCAAAGACCTGCTGACCGGCGTCTGCGAGCTTGAAGATGCCTGCGCCTTCCAGCCCGTTTCCACCGGCATCATGAATGACAAAACGGTAACAATCGGGCTGGGAGAGTTCCAACTGCTCGATCACATTACCATTCGGCTGGGTGTAGGGGCCTCCGGAATACAGCACATTCCCACCCGAATCCTTCAGTTCCCAGGTGGTTTCGCCGGGATTTCCGTCCAGCTTCATGATGAAGTAAACCGGTGCGGTCACCTCCGGAGCCTCGGCAAAGGAAAACTCTGTTGAATTGTTCTGGGGGTACTGGTCGGGTTGTCCGTTGGGATTCCCGGCCGTCACCGTAATCAGATTGGTACTCTGGATGGTCATGGTCACTTCCGGAAGAGTCACCTCCTCAGACTCCAGGTAGGGCAGGTTGCCGTTCCAGGTATAGGTGACGGGACCGGCTCCATTTACGACATACTCCAGCTCGAGTGAAGTAAGATTTTCCGCTCCGAAGTTGGATATGGTGGCGCGGGGTGTGAATATGCCGTCACAGATCATGTAGGGAACATAACGGATATCCCCTACCGAAGCATCGTAATTGTTGGATGTCCCAAAATCCATCAGGTCTGTCCTGGTTCCCTGCAATACCTCCTTGTTCGCGAGGTTCTGAACGAAAGCCACTATTTCACAGTGTTCAGCAACCCAGCCGGACTGCAGGGAGAATGTAACATCCACCTGCTGGACATTGGAGGAGGTAAAATCCAGGGAAGTGCCGCTCTGATTGGGGAACATCCTCCTTTCGACGAAGTTGAGTTCATCCATCCCCTGCCAGAACTTGGGAATGTGTGATTCGGTCAGGACTAGGTGAAGCACCAGGTTTGTGGCAGTGGTGGCAGCCACCTTTTCGACGGTCACAGTCAGGTCATAATCCACGAGGCCTGAATGGGTCCCCTCGATGTCGATAGTAAAAGAGCTGGGAATGACGATCCGCTGATTGTATTTCGCCAGGTACTGGGGATACATGCTCACCGTACTGCTGCCTCCCACAACCTGGAGCAAACCATCAAAAACTGCCGTAGGGAACCCTGTGATGTTGTAATAGGAAATCCGGGCCAGGGCGTAACTATTCTGGTATTCGTCGCCGCTATGATACTCGATCACGGCGACATCATGCCCGTTGGAGACCAGGTCATCGGCTCCCATGGCCGCACCCGGACAATAGGGACACCACGTTCCCGTCCCGATCTCGACGACCACCTTGTCACGCTGCACCTGTTGTGATAACACGAAAAACGACAGGCTACAAAACGCAAGGATTGCAATGGATTTTTTCATATTGGCATAAATTACTTATTTGATGACAAGCTTGCGGGTGACAGTACCGGAAGGAGTTTCCAGGAGGATATAATAAATCCCCCCTGAAAGTTCAGATAAATCCACAGACCTGACAAGCCTCCCCGGAGGCACGGCTTTTTCGTGCAGATTCAGATGTTCCTGACCGAGGCTGTTCACAAGACGGATGCTGATATCCCCTTCCCGGGACAGGTCAACAGTAAACGTTACGGTCTGATCTGCCGGATTAGGCGCCACAAGGATGTCCGGAGCAGCCGTTAATTCCGAACCGATGCCTGTATATAATCCCACCTTGAAATAGGTGGAATCCCTCCAGGTAAAAATCCCGCCCTTCGCCAGCTCGATGTTGTTGTCATAAACACCCCAGGCCCCCTGACCGTTCTGGCAGCACAGCCCGTTGCCACCGGCGTCATAAATGGTGAACTTATAGCATTCAGGATCAGGAAGGTCGAATATCTCCTGATAAATATGACCCGGCTCAGCATAAGGCCCTCCTGATAAAATTACCTGCCCGGAGGAATTACTGATGTCCCATGTCGTCTCCTGCGGATTGTTGTCGGTGATCACGATCACCTTGATATTGGTCTCAGCAACAGGTGCCATTTCAAATTCATATTCCAGCGTATCATTTTTCGGGTAGTCATCAGCCATAGCGCTCGGGCTGTCGGAAAAAACCTGGATCACATCCTCCTCCAGCAGGCTGAAGGGCGATTCATCCAGAATAACGGTCTCGCTCTTGAGGAAAGCGAGATTCCCAGTCCATGAATAATCATGTAATTCACCCCCATTCACACGATAGTGGATTATCAGGGAGGTCAGAACAGACGAGCCGTTGTTGCGGATGGTAACGGCAGGCCGTATCATACCTGAGCAGTTGTGTTCCGGCACATCGAGAATGGCCAGGATCTCTGCATCGTGGTTGTAAGGGGCGGCAAAGAGCGTTTCAGAGCCGTTCACTGCCTGGTGTATCTCCTTGGTACCGCTGTTTTGAACAAATCCCACGGTGGCAATTTCATCCACATTGTAAACGTTGGCAAATTGCCATGCTGACTGAAGGATGACATAATCTCCTGGAGTGAAAGACGTGGGAAGATGGGCCCCCGATTTTTTGGGAAGCAGCTTCTTCATTACCTTGTAAAAATTCTTCTCTCCATTGCTTCCGGTCGGGGAGCTGAACTGTATGTGTTCCTCAATAACGGCCATAAAGGCCACCAGTGTTCCCGACACACCATCCGAAGCTTTGATCAGCATCGTAACGTAAACCGAATCTTTCGCCGGAGTGATATCCTGATAAAGGAAAAGCTCAAAAGGAGAAGGCTCCGCATACCTTGCATTTACCTGGTTGATACCCCAGTTTTGCGGATGCCCGCTGAAGAAATTTCCGTCCAGCACGGAATGGGGCACAGAAGAGACATTATAGAGGGAAACGCGGTCATTGACATCCTCGGTATTGTGAAGGTACATGGGATCATATCCGGGCCAGCTCACGTGATATTTGATGGCTGTAATCTTGTCAGGATGGGCAGTGAGCAATGCCTCTATGATCGGATTCCACGTCGCACATGGAGGGCATGAGGCCTGGGTGAAATGCTCAAGCAGTAACAGCCTCTGGGATTGGGCCTGAACCGACATTAAGGACGCATAATAGATAAAACAGGCAAACAGGATTCTTTTCTCTGTCATGGTACTGTAATTTGAGTTATGATGCGGGAAATATCTAAATATTTCGGATTGTAAAGATAAATTTTTTCTTTGTAATTCCATTCCTGCATGTGATGCTCATTTCCGCCGGGCAGAAAGCTTTTCAATGACTGATGCCCGGTATCTCTGACCAGTTCCGTAAGAAATTTCGGGCATGGAAACATATTGTTGAGAGAGCCATCTACGAAGTACACTTTCATTCACCCACCCATTCACCGTTTTTTAGCATGATTTTTGTGCTATACTAACGGAAAATACAGAAAAAGCAACCTTCTCGGGTGAAGGTTTGTCTTTTTGATAGAATCCAAACAAAACAAATGCATATGATTCGAATTATACTATCCTTACTCCTCTTTTCAGGAATGGCTGCAATCAGCCAGGGACAAAGCCTGCTGCTGTCCACGGGCTCGGGGAACCTTGCACCGAACGGTGTCATTGGTGTGGATGGTGATCTGAGCGGCAATCCTGCGGTGGCACATATTTATATCACCAATACCGGTTCCAGCCCCATCACGGTGAAGGTTAAAAAGATCGAGAACTACCTGGTGGATGGAGCTTCGGCATCCATGTGCTGGGCTGGCAACTGTTACCCTCCGGATGTATACGTCACACCCCTGGGACTCACCCTGGCACCCGGGGAAACCAATACCGACAGCTTCAGCGGCGATCTGTTCCCCGGTACGAATGGGGGGATCAGTTCGGTATCTTTTGTCTTCTTTGATGAAAACAACACGGCCGATTCAGTGATGGCGGTGGTCAACTACCTCATACGCTCAGGCGTCCAAAACCTCTCCCTCTCATGGGCCGAAGGTACCATCCCGGACAACGGAACCATCTCCTTACCCGGTCACCCCTCGGATGAGAAGATCGATGCTTTCGTTTTCGCCACCAACAATTCAGCGGCACCCATCGATGTTAAAGTTAGGAAAATCGAAACCTTCCTCATCCCCAATTCCGTCAACGTTTTTTGCTGGGGACTCTGCTATGATCCGAGCACATATGTGTCCACCGTATCGGTCACGATCGGTGCTGGCGCAACCAACAACAACGGTTTTCATGGAGAATACTATCCCAATCTGATGGCAGGTATCTCAGGCATTACATATGTATTCTTCAATGAAGCCGACCCCTCTGATTTCGTTGCAGTAAACGTCAATTACGAGGCCGTCATGACCAGCAGCATCACCGACCTGAACGGCACCGGGGGCAAACTCACAGTAAGTGCCTATCCCAATCCTGCCGTATCACAGGTAAAGTTCAGCTATGACCTGGGCGATGTGCATTCGGCCAGAATAGTGGTGTATAGCCTTCTGGGAAATATTGTCAAGGAATTTACGGTCAATGAGGAAACAGGGGAGGTCATATGGGATGTATCCGGACTGGATGAAGGGCTCTATTTCTATTCCCTGCTCTGGGGAAACGAGACCCTGAAAACACAGAAACTGGTCATCAACCGCTGACGGCTCTGACCCTGAATCTATTGGGTATAAAAAAAAGGCTGCCTCAAATCAATGAATTAAACAGCATTTTGAGACAGCCTTGTTTTTATTTTCAGATTTTGAATTCCTTCTTCAGGATATCTACGTAATCAAGCTTTTCCCAGGCAAAGAAATCTGCCTGCCGGTAAATTTTTTCCTTTCCGTTCACCATCTTTGTATAGGTTTCATCATTCTGATAGTAAACCTCCACCTCAGCAGTGAAAGGATCTCTTCCGAAGTGGCCGTAGGTAGTAGATGGCAGGAATACAGGGTTTTTGAGTCTGAACCTCTCTACGATGGCAAAAGGCCTCATGTCGAAGATCTCTTGAACCCGGAGGGCGATGGCTGAGTCCTTCATACTCTCGCCGTGATTGTTTTTCAGACGGCATGTCCCGAACGTATCGACATGAAGTCCGACAGGCTTTGCGACACCAATGGCATAGGCGACCTGTACCAGTACCTCATCGGCTATTCCGGCGGCAACTATATTCTTGGCCATATGACGGGCTGCATAAGCAGCAGACCGGTCGACCTTGGAGGCATCCTTTCCGGAGAATGCGCCACCGCCGTGGGGGCATTTGCCGCCATAGGTGTCCACAATGATCTTACGGCCGGTCAATCCGGTATCACCGTGCGGCCCACCGATCACAAATTTTCCGGTGGGATTGACCCACAGCTTGAAATCATCCCTGAACAGCAACCCGATCCTTGCAGGCATGGTTGCTTTTGCCCGTGGAATCAATATATTCCTGATATCGTTCTCAATGATCCTATGCATCTCCTTCTCACCACCGAACTCGTCATGTTGGGTCGAGACCACAATGGTATCCACACGGAGGGGATGGTGATCGTCGTCATACTCAATGGTAACCTGTGATTTCGAATCAGGTCTCAGGTAGGTCATCTGGTTCCCCTCTCTACGGATGGCGGCCAGTTCCTGAAGGAGGATGTGGGCAACCTCTATGGGCATCGGCATGAAGTTATCCATCTCGCGTGTCGCATAACCGAACATCATACCCTGGTCGCCTGCACCCTGCTCCTCCTTCTGCTCCTTCACTACCCCCTGCCGGATATCCGGGGCCTGATCATGGATGGTCGTAATGACGCCGCACGATTCAGAATCGAACCTGTAATCCGATTTGGTATAACCGATCCGGCGGATCGTGTCCCTTGCCACGCGCTCAATTTCAACGTACCCTATGGTGTGGACCTCCCCGCTGCAGATCACAAGACCGGTCGTCACCATCGTCTCACATGCCACCTTGGATTCGGGGTCCCATCTGAGAAATTCATCCAGCAAGGCATCCGATATCTGGTCTGCCACCTTGTCCGGGTGACCTTCCGAAACAGATTCTGATGTTAAGAGATATCCCATTCTCCTTTTAGATTATGTTTGTTAAAAAAGAATTCGATAAAATAAAAAACCCTGTCCATAAAAGGATAGGACGCAAAGATAGAAATTTGGGAAATGTCAGGTGTTGTCCTGATGGGTCAGGTTCCTGAATACTTCTTCCAGAGTGGCCTCAGACCTGTTCATCGACAGTACTGTCAATCCCTCCTCCACTGCAAACCTGAACAGGTCCGGGCGGATGTCGTCATCGCCTTCCGTTGCCACCTCGTAAAGGCAATCCTTAATGAGGGAGACACTGATGATATTCTTCAGGCTCCGCAACTTGTCCATATTGACCGCTTCATTGAATTCCACCCTAACTATCCGGTGTTTCCGCGAAATTTCCGACAGCGATCCGGGGGCTCCATCTGCAACGATCACTCCCTTGTCGATGATGACCGCCCGGTCACAGACCGCTTCCACTTCCTGCATGATATGTGTGGAAAGCATGACGGTTTTTTCCTTTCCTATTTCCCGGATCAGGTTTCGTATTTCCACCAGCTGGTTCGGATCAAGGCCTGAAGTGGGTTCATCGAGGATCAGAACGTCCGGATCGTGTATCAAAGCCTGTGCCAGTCCTACACGCTGGCGGAAACCTTTCGACAGGGCTCCGATCTTTTTACGCTGTTCCACTGTGAGACCCGTCTGCCGGATGATCTGTTCCACCCTGTCCCGGATGTTACCGGGAATGTGGTAAAGTCCACCAACAAATTCGAGGTATTCACGCACATACATCTCCGGGTAAAGCGGATTGTTTTCCGGGAGGTAGCCGATTCTGCGCCTTACTTCGATGGGCTGCTGGTAGATATTGAATCCGCAAACCTCCACATCCCCAGATGTGGGTGGAATAAAACAGGTGATGATCCGCATCAGGGTGGACTTTCCTGCGCCGTTGGGTCCGAGCAGTCCAACCACTTCGCCTGACGGGATACTGAAGGTGACATCGTTTACTGCCCTTTGGCGACCGTAAAGCTTGGTGATATGGCTAACCTCTATGGACATCCTGGACTTGCTTGGAGGCATTTACTTTCCCGCCCCATGACAATGTTTGTACTTTTTGCCGCTGCCACAGGGACAGGGATCATTCCGTCCTATCTTTTTTTCACGCTTGACTGGCTGTGACCGCTCCTTCTGCTGTGTATCGGAATAAGCCTGGGAGAGCAGATCACTCCGGCCCTCCTTGTACCTTGACATATCGGTACGGCGTGGCATCTGGGCCTGACGGACATCGGCCTGCTGCCCCGGAAGATTGCACTTCACAAGGAATGATGCGCTCTCGCGGTTGATCCGCTGAACCAGGTTCCGGAAAAGTTCGAAGGATTCGAACTTGTAGATCAGCAGGGGATCCTTCTGCTCATAAGTGGCTGTTTGTACCGATTGCTTCAGCTCGTCCATTTCACGGAGATGCTCTTTCCACGCATTGTCAATATAGCTGAGGGTCACCGATTTCTCCACGGCGGTAATGACCTCCTGACCATTGGTATCGAGCGACCTCCTGAGGTTGGCCACTACCTGCACCTCCCTTTTGCCATCGGTGATGGGAATGGCAATGTTGTCATACTGGCTCTGGTTCTCAAAAACATCCCTGACAACGGGCAACACCCTTTCACGTATCTGGTCATTCTTCGATTTGTAGGACTGATAGACCATGTCAAACAGACGTTCGGTCAGATTCTTTTTATCCTCCGCCAGAAATTCCTTTTCATCGAAGGGCGAGTCGATAGCGAATAATTTCAGGAGTTCCAATCGGAATCCCTCGAAATTGCCTTTTTCCTGGAAATCGGTAAGGATCTGCTCGAGGGAATCAAAGATCATATTGGAGATGTCGATGGAGAGCCGTTCGCCGAACAGAGCATGTCTTCTCTTGCGGTAGATCACCTCGCGCTGGGCATTCATGACGTCATCGTACTCCAGCAGTCTTTTCCTGATTCCGAAGTTGTTCTCTTCGACCTTTTTCTGAGCCCGTTCGATGGATTTGGTGATCATGGAATGTTGGATCACTTCGCCTTCCTTCAGGCCGAGCCGGTCCATGATCCGTGCGATCCGCTCCGAACCGAACATACGCATCAGGTCGTCTTCAAGGGAAACGAAGAATTGTGAGCTGCCGGGATCACCCTGGCGACCCGATCGTCCCCTGAGCTGCCGGTCCACCCGGCGCGACTCATGCCGTTCTGTACCGATGATGGCCAGACCACCTGCCGCCTTGACGCCAGGCCCCAGCTTGATGTCGGTACCGCGGCCGGCCATGTTGGTGGCGATGGTGACAGTTCCGGCCTGACCGGCTTCCTTGACAATCTGGGCCTCCTTCTGATGAAGCTTGGCATTCAGGACATTATGCCTGATATTCCTCCGGGTGAGCATCCTGCTGAGCAGCTCTGAGGTCTCCACTGAAGTGGTACCCACCAGCACCGGCCTCCCCTTATCCACCAGATCGGCAATTTCATCAATGACAGCATTGAACTTCTCGCGTTTGGTCTTGTATACCAGATCCTCCCGGTCATCCCGGATCACCGGCTTGTTGGTAGGGATCACCACGACATCGAGCTTGTAAATGTTCCACAACTCCCCGGCTTCCGTCTCCGCCGTTCCGGTCATACCCGCCAGCTTCCGGTACATCCTGAAATAGTTCTGCAGTGTGATGGTGGCATAGGTCTGTGTGGCGGCTTCGACCTTCACGTTTTCCTTGGCTTCAATGGCCTGGTGCAGCCCGTCGGAATAGCGTCTTCCCTCCATGATCCTTCCCGTCTGCTCGTCGACGATCTTGACCTTGTTTTCGATGATCACATACTCCACATCCTTCTCGAACATGGTGTATGCACGAAGCAGCTGGTTGACCGTATGGACGCGCTCCGACTTGACGGAAAAGTCACGCATGATCTCATTCTTTTTGGCCAGCTTTTCCGCTTCTGTCATTGGCTGACGCTCCAGTTCCGCCAGCTCCGCCCCCACATCAGGCAGCACGTAAAAATCGGGATCGTCTGCCATTTCATTGATCAGGTTGATCCCCTTCTCCGTCAGATCGACCGAGTTGGTTTTCTCCTCGATCACGAAATAGAGCTCATCGGTGATGAGGTGCATATTCTTTGCCTGCTCCTGGAGGTAGAAATTCTCCGTTTTCTGCATCAGTGTCCTCATGCCCTCTTCGCTGAGGAACTTGATGAGGGCTTTGTTCTTCGGTAATCCCTTGAAGGCCCTGAGCAGGAGTTCCCCTCCCTTTTTTTCTGAGTCTTCGCGGTTTTCCGAGAAGAATTTTTTTGCATCGGCCAATATCTTTGTAACCAGGGTACGCTGAGCATTGTACAGCCTTTCGACGGAGGGTTTGAACTGGTCAAACTCCTGGAATTCTCCTTTGGGTGTGGGGCCGGAGATGATCAGCGGGGTCCGGGCGTCGTCGATGAGGACTGAGTCGACCTCGTCGACGATGGCATAATGGTGCGAACGCTGCACCAGTTCGTCGGGAAAGGAGGTCATGTTGTCGCGGAGGTAATCGAAGCCGAACTCGTTGTTGGTACCGAAGGTGATGTCAGCAAGATATGCCTTCCGCCTGGCGGGTGAGTTCGGCGGATGCTTGTCGATGCAATCAACCCGCAGGCCGTGAAATTCATACAGCACGCCCATCCATTCGGAGTCCCTCTTGGCGAGATAGTCGTTGACGGTGACGATATGGACTCCTTTCCCAGGCAGGGCGTTCAGATAAACCGGGAGGGTGGCAACCAGGGTTTTCCCTTCTCCGGTGGCCATCTCTGCGATCTTACCCTCATGCAGCACGATGCCGCCGATGAGCTGCACGTCATAGTGCACCATGTCCCATCGGATCAGGTTGCCTCCGGCCATCCATTCATTCCTGAAATGCACCTTGTTGCCGGCGATCTCCACATGATCCCTGGTGGCTGCCAGCTCCCTGTCGAAATCGGTGGCCAGCGCATCCACGATCTCATTCTCCTTAAACCTGCGTGCCGTCTCCTTCATCACGGAAAAGGCTTCAGGCAATATTTCCGTCAGTATCTGCTGGGTTTTCTCATAGCTCCGGTTCTCCAGATCATCCACCTTCTTCCAGAGGCGCTCCTTCTCCTCCACATCCATATCGGGCTGGCTGTTAAGGGTCTCCTTCAGCCCGAGGATTTCCTGCTCTTCAGGGGCCACATGCTCCGCAATCCGCTGCCTGAACTCACGGGTCTTTTCCCTCAGGCCGTCATTGCTGAGTTTCCTGATCTCCTCGTAAACCTCAAGCGTATTATCCAGGAGGGGATTGATGGCTTTGATGTCGCGCTGGGATTTGGTGCCCAGCATCTTTTTCAGGTAACCGATCATAGGTATTATTGACTATTGAGGCGTGACAGCCGACATCCGGAATTCACCAGGCACCGGTCCGGCGGCACACGGTTCCTTAACTGTAACGGTCGGCAAAGGTAGCTATTTTCCGGCAGCCTTGCCCCCCGGGCATCATCCCACAGGAATCAGTCACCCCGCACGGAAACGGATTTACTGAGAAAACAAAGGGAAATACGTTCAGAGGATATGGAGCGGGTATCAACGGACCACCACCTTGTGTGTACTCCATCCCTGCTTCGTTTCCAGCTTCAGGTAATACATGCCGGGGGGCAGGGAGGACACGTCGAGCTGCTCATCCCGGCTGTTGACACCGTTCTTTTCATAAACCAGGCGTCCGTCCGGAGTGAACAACCCGATGTTACAGACCGGCAGGGGGTGATGAATGTATAACCGGTCGGTTGCTGGCACCGGCCGGATGGAGGTTCCTGTTTCCCGGGTATCTGCCATCCCCCCCGGCCAGGGCACTTCGATGGTATCTGAAACCGCAAAACCGGTGGAATATTCAGCTATGATATAGTACCAGTACGTCAAACCTTCAATAATGTCATAATCCACGTATTCCAGTACGTCTGGACCTAATGACGCCACGAGATCGTAATCACCCAGAAATACCTCTGATTTGAAAATATGATATCCTGCCGGAGACTTTCCCTGGCAGGAATGGACTCCGGGACCGTACTTGATTTCAGTAAATCCTATCTGACCGGGATTGGCAGGAACAGATGAATTAACATAACTTTGCAGGGATATATTTCCGGTGCTGAACTCCTCCGGGGGCAACAAATAGCCTGTGAGTGACCAGTTGAAGTCGAATCCGGTGAGGTTATACAGAGACGCCCAACTGTTTCCCGGAATTCTGATCATATCCCCTTTTCCAACCACAGCAGGTCCGTCATCGCCTGCTGCCGGGTGGGTGGCGGCTGAATGGGTCACCTCGTATCCAAACCAAAGGGTCATGCCTTCGGCGATTTCTATAGGAATATCCAACTCAACATTATTCCATTCGTCCATGACCGCTCCGTACACCGGTAGACTCACCAGCTCCTGGTTGCCCTCGGCACCTGACCAGACCTTGACCACAAAGGTGGCCTCAGGTGCACCAGTGAACCAGAAAAAATTGACCCATCCGAAATACCAGCCGATATAATCATAGAGGTTATCCGGATTCCATCTTGAGGCACAGGCAAATGTGCCGCCTTGTTGCAGGCCGATCGCGTTAGAACCTGCACTGCTGATATCGCACCAGGAAAGAGTTTTAGAGTGTGTGCTCCACCATAAGTAAATGCAATAATCAATACGAGAATAAATGATATTCTGGGGAGGCAGACACCAATCAGTGTGAACATCAATGCATACCGGCTGGGATTCCCCTTCCGGATAAACGGCCGTGATGCAAAAGTGGTAATCGCCGTTAAATAAATGGGTTTCAATGTAGCCGGTGTCCTGTGTGAACGCCATCAGGTTCCCGTCCTTGTAAACATTGAATCCGGAGAGTGTGGTCACTCCGGGTGGAGACCATACCAGTGTCACGGAGTCGCACCAGACCTGGGAGGTCAGGTTCACGGGTGATTCCAGGGGCTGGAGGCACAGGTTTTCAATAAAGGTAGTCTGGCCGCTGAAAACCGTGATCCCTGTAACCGGGATCAAAGGATGATACCCGTCCGCTTCGGCGTACAGGTCATAGGTGCCTTCCGGGATTTCAGGAATAGCAAAGGTCCCTGAAGAATCGGTCGTGTCGCAGTAGTTACCAGGCTGCAGGCACACGGCCGCCCCCGGAATCGGTACTGAATCGATGCAGGACACGATGGTTCCGGTCACGCTGCCTCCATATGCCTCTCCCAGTATGAAATTCTGCCATGTGACGGAATCGAATGAAATGACAAGCCCCGGAACCGTCAGGGATTGATATCCGGTGGCGGCTGCCGTCACATCCCAGACACCTTCGGGCAGCGGTAAGGAATAATATCCTTCCGGCCATGTGAAGGTGGATATGGTACCGCATGAGGTGAAGGACGACACCCAGGCGTCCCCGATCCCGGTCAGGGTGACGGCATCCTTCACATATCCCCTGAGCCATCCGGGGGATGCAATTCCCTGAATTTCCAGACTGTTTTCGTATATCCCCGCATAATCAGGCGGTATACCATACTTACATTCAAGGCCTGGAGCAATTATGTAGTATTGCCCTCCGTCCATGTAAAATGTATTCCCTATACGCGCTACAAATTCAAGTGCGGAAGGGTTGTTTACAAACGGTTTGAATCCGAACCGGAGATAGCCAAGCCAGTCAGTGCCGACCTCGTTCAATACTGTCGGATCAAGTACAATGCTTTCCGCCAACAAACCGATACGGCCCGGTTTATATTCAAGTGGGATAATGTTATATTTTGGCACACCAAAAAAGAAGCCATCCAGCAATCCAAGTTTGGTATAACTCACTTGCACAGAACTTCCGAATGCAGCGAGGTTGTATGTAAACCAAAGTGTGGTCGTGGTATGCCAGGTTCCCGGTTGGGTGCATTTCAGTTCCACGTCAAACTGCAGCGAGTCGCCGGAGATCACCTGGATGTTATTGAACCTCCAGTGAAGAACGGGTTGTGACAACAGGCTTAAAACTCCCATTGTGACAAACAATGCCGAGAGAAGTAAAGTTTTCACTCCCACAGGTTTTTGTGGATTGCTCAAAATTAATCTATTTTATGTCCATATGCAAGTTAATTTTATGTAAACTTATATGCAACTATTTATCAATCAATTTGCAACTGATTCGATGAAGCGGATGTCTGATGTATGAGCCATATGTTGGCAACCAGCCCATGTGGAGGAATCACCGGCAATAAATTTCGGCAGGTGTATTTCTCCGGATTATGGAAATATTTGTATTTTTAAAAGCCGTTTCCTCTTACAACACGGGTTAAGGTGCTCAAACGTATTCGTCCAACAATATCCTATGAAACAGGTTTTTACGCTTTTCGTTTTGTTTTCTGTGGTGTCTTTTTCGTATCCTCCTGAAGTCACCGGTCAGGTGGATCAGAAGGATGCGGACCGCCAGGTACAGAGCCTTCCTCATGAGATGACTCCCGAGGAGGAATCCCGGCGGCATGAGATCGGAATGGACTTTACCGTCACCCCACCACCCACAGGACCGGTGCGGAATGTGGCAGAATTTGACATGATGCAGTCCGTACTGATCCGGTATCCTTTCGGGATCAGCTATTCCATCATCGCAGAGATGTCGGAAGACACCCGGGTACTGACCATCGTAGCCAACCAGACACAGGAAAATACGGTGCGGACCAACTACATCAACAACGGAGTGAACCTGAGCCACTGCGATTTCATTCATGCCCCCACGGAGAGCTACTGGACAAGGGATTACGGTCCCTGGTTCATCTTTGACGGTAACGGCGATCCCGGGATCGTGGATTTCCCTTACAACCGTCCACGACCCAATGATGACGAAATACCTGTCAAGGTAGCCCAGTATCTGGGCATCGATCTGTCCGGGATGGATATCACACACACCGGAGGCAATTATATGACTGACGGAATGGGCATCTCATCCTCCACAGAGTTGGTATGGGATGAGAATCCTTCCCTGACCCATGCGCAGATCGATCAGATGATGGAGGATTATCTGGGCATTCAAACATACCATGTGGTTCCGGATCCTAACAACACCTACATTGATCATATCGACTGCTGGGGCAAGTTCCTGGATGTGGACAAGGTGCTCATACGCGAGGTGCCGCCCTCCCACTCTCAATATGACGAGATTGAAGCCACGGCAGCCTATTATGCGGCGCAGACCTCCTCCTACGGACTGCCTTATGAGGTCTACCGTGTGTACACACCCAACAACGAGCCTTACACCAACTCCCTGATCCTGAACCGCAAGGTGCTGGTTCCCATCACCGGATCGCAGTGGGATGACGAAGCGATCCAGACTTACCAGAACGCGATGCCCGGATACGAGGTGCTCGGCTTTACCGGAAGCTGGGAGTCCACCGATGCTTTACACTGCCGCACCAAGGGCATCGCCGACATCGGCATGCTCTATATCCGGCATGTGCCCCTTCAGGGCAATGTCACCCCGCAATCCCAGTATCCGATCAATGCCGTCATCACTGCACACAGCGGGCAATCCATATATGCCGACTCCACACGGATCATTTACAGGATCAATGGAGGCGCCTGGCAGGAAGCACCTCTGGTGCATACATCCGGCAGCAGCTATTCCGGGAACATACCCGGTCAGGAATACGGCAGCGGGATCGCCTATTATCTTTATTCGGCGGATGCCTCAGGCCGGAACGCCACGCATCCGTTCATAGGTGCTCCCGATCCCCATATCTTCTATGTGGGAGAGCCACTTTACCCGGACATTGCCGTTTCTCCCTCATCCATCCAGGCAGAAGCGCCCCAGGGAGGCTCCGACACGGAACAATTCACCATCTTCAACAATGGACTGCTCAGCCTCAGCTTCATGATCACCTGTAATACGTCTGTTCAGGAGCAGTTCAGCTACACTGTCAGCAACAGCCCGTCAAAATATGCGTGGGACTACAATACATACACCGAGCTGGGATGGACCGACAGGAGTGTGCCCGAAGCCGGCACGGTGGCAACCTGGGAGATCACATACACCTGGTCGACCGACAACTGGCCCTCCGAAGGTTCCTTCCGGGTGGAATCGCCCTCGGGAACGACAGCTGTCATTGCATCAGGCAATACCAACGGAACATTTACAGTCTCCCTGAACAATTTCAACGGGGAGGAGATGCAGGGCAACTGGAAGCTCTGGATCCAGGACTCCTATGGTGACGGCGGACATCAGGCCACGGCCATCACCATGAAGATCACCAGGGAGGTCCAGGTCGTTTCATGGCTCAGCGTCAATCCGGTAATGGGGACGACGGGAGCATCCTCCAGCACCGTCATTGACGTGCTCTGCGACGCCTCCGGGCTGACTCCCGGCACTTACAACGGCACTGTCCTGATCAGCTCAAACGACCCGGATTCGCCCGAAATCGGCATTCCGGTCGAGTTCAACGTAACCTCCGGTTATCTCGTTGACATGAAGGTGCTTCTGGAAGGCCCCTTCAATGGAGCGGCCATGACCAGCCTACTGAACACCGGCGGCTACATCCCTTTGAATCAGCCATATAATGTGGCACCATGGTATTATGCCGGCACAGAAGCCGTTGCTTCCATACCCGACCCAAATATTACCGACTGGATCCTTATTGAATACCGTGACGCTCCTGATGCCGCTTCAGCTTTGCCCGGCACGATAATCGCCATGCAGGCCGCCTTCCTGAAGAATGACGGGAAGATCGTGGCGCTTGACGGATCCGGGATGCCCGTTTTTTCCGAAGCAGTGACGGAACAGCTCTTCGCCGTGATCCGGCACCGGAACCATCTGGATATCATGTCGGCCAATCCGCTCAGTCTTGCCGGCAATGTTTACAGTTATGACTTCACCAATGGTGCCGGACAGGCATACGGAGGCTCCAATGCCCAGCATGAACTGTCTGCAGGCATCTGGGGAATGATCGGGGGAGACGGTGACGCAGATGGCCAGATCGGAAACGGAGACAAACTGGATGTGTGGTCACTGCAGGCCGGATCATCCGGTTATAAAACCGGTGATTTCAACCTCGATATCGAAGTGAACAACGGTGACAAAAACGATGTCTGGGTACCCAACAGCGGTCTCGGATCTCAGGTACCCTGACCTTTTCTATATGAAAATCATTTAAACTCAATACACCACACAGATGAAAAAACCTATCCTTTACATGACTATGCTGCTGACCATGGCCATGTCAGCAAATGCAGAGTGGCAGGCCATCTCGTCGCAGAAACCTGCCCCGGCAGACATACAGCTGTTGAACAACGACGCCTCTTCAACCACCCTTTTGTTCACAGTCCCGGGGTTCAGCATCTACGAAGTGGAGATTGAAGGTCAGGTCCACCACATCATCGGGGCAGATGAAACCTCGCCCCTTCTGGCCGCGGGAGCACCGGACCTTCTGAAAATGACCGCACCGGTGATCATTCCCGATGTGGATGAGATGAGCCTGGAGGTGATCCGGTTTTCCTACAGGGACTATGAACAGCTCAGGATCGCTCCCTCCAAAGGCAACCTGACCCGTGATATCGATCCGGCCAGTGTTCCTTACACTTTTGGTCCCGAATATGCCGAAAATGCATTTTATCCGGGGACTGTGGCCGGTTTGGGAGAGCCGTATATCATCCGGGACCTTCGCGGACAGACTGTTATTGCTTTCCCTTTCCAGTACAATCCGGTAACCCGTGTCCTCAGGGTGTATGAGGAGATTGAAGTCCGGGTTTCCTCCACCGGGAAGCAGGGTGTCAATCCCCTGATCAGGAAAAGCGATTTCCTGACCGTTGAGCCCGAGTTCAGGGCCCTTTACGACAATCACTTCCTGAACTGGGATGTTACCGATTACACACCTGTGGATGAGGAAGGATGCATGCTGATCATCTCTTACGGATCATTCATGGCCGATATGCAGCCTTTTGTCGACTGGAAGAAGACTATCGGAAGGCAGGTTGAGATGGTGAATGTTTCCACCATCGGTAACTCCAGCGCCATCAAGACATACATTGCAAACTATTACAACTCCCATGACCTGGCCTATGTCCTGCTGGTGGGGGATGCGGCCCAGGTGCCCACAAGCTATGCCAGCGGCGATTCGGACAACAACTACGCCTATATTGTAGGCAGCGATCATTATCCCGATATTTTCATCGGTCGTTTTTCTGCGGAAAATGCGACTCATGTGCAGACGCAGGTGCAGCGTACGATCGGTTACGAGCAGAATCCCTATACCGGTTATGACTGGTACACCAAGAACATCGGCATTGCCTCCAGCCAGGGTCCGGGAGATGACAATGAATATGACTATCAGCACGTCAGGAACATGCAGACTGACCTCATGGCCTACGGTCATACCTGGAACTACGAGTTGTTCGACGGGAGCCAGGGTGGGCATGATGCCGCAGGCAATCCCACTCCCACCATGGTTGCAGCCGATATCAATACCGGCGGCAGCATCATACTGTATTGCGGGCATGGAAGCACCACCTCATGGGGTACATCCGGATTCTCCAATACCAATGTGGCCGCTTTGTCCAACATGAATATGCTGCCCTTTATCTGGTCTGTGGCCTGTGTTAACGGTAATTTCGTCGGATCGACCTGCTTTGCCGAGGCATGGCTCCGGTCGACCAACGGCGGGCAACCGATCGGGGCCGTCGCCACACTGATGAGCACCATCAACCAGAGCTGGAATCCTCCCATGGACGGCCAGGATGATATGGTGGACATCCTGGTGGAAAGCTATGCGAACAATATCAAACGCACATTCGGCGGCCTCTCGATGAACGGCTGCATGAAGATGAACGACACTTACGGCTCACAGGGATGGGAGATTACTGACACATGGACCATCTTCGGCGATCCGTCGGTCATGGTCCGGTCTCTATTTCCGCAAAGCCTGACAGTAACACATGATCCGGTAATATTTATCGGCGCGGACCAGTTCACGGTCTATTGCAACGAGGAGGGAGCTCTGGTCGCACTGACGATAAACAACGAGATCCTTGCCACGGCCTATGTGACCGGAGGTGCAGCCAACCTCTCTTTCAGCCCCCTGTCCAATACAGGAATGATGAAGATTGCTGTGACAGCATATAACCACATACCTTACATCGCTGAAATACAGATCACCCCTGCCAGCGGCCCCTATCTCAACTACGAAAGCCATACCATCAACGATCCCTCCGGGAACAATAACGGATTGGCAGACTGGGGTGAAGACATCACCCTTGACCTGACGATAAGGAATGTCGGCAGCGATCCTGCTTACAACGTAACGGCCACTATCACCACTTTCGATCCATATGTAACCATCACCGACGGATCGCAGCCATTCGGCACTGTTCCGGCAGGTGCATCGGTAACACAAAACGACGCCTTTGCCATCACCATTGATGACATGGTGCCTGACATGCATGTGGTAACATTTGACCTGACAATGAACGGGGATGCGGAGATCAGCTGGAATTCCATGTTCACGATCACTCTGCATGCACCCGTTCTGGAAGCCGGTATCATGACAATCGATGATGCATCGGGAGGAAACGGCAACGGGATGCTGGATCCGGGCGAGACAGTCCAGTTGACCATAGCAACCTCCAACACAGGCAGCAGCCAGAGCCCATCAGGAACTGCACAGCTGACCACGACAAGCCCCTGGCTGACCATTGTTTCAGGGAGTGCCACTCTTCCGCAGATTGCTCCCGGAGGCAATGCCAATCCATCATTCCAGGTCTCAGTGGATGCAGCAACACCCGTAGGAACATCGGTTGACCTCATCTACAATGCGGCTGCAGGGGGATATACAGCGTCCCATACCTATTTCCAGTCGGTAGGGCTGGTGCTTGAAGACTGGGAGACGGGAGACCTCAGCAAGTTTCCATGGGAGACCGGGGGCGGTGCCGGCTGGACTGTCGTAAATGAATCGCCCTGGGAGGGCACCTATTGCGCAAAGTCAGGAGCTATTGGGGATAATCAGGCTTCTTCCCTGGCCATCCTGATGAATGTCACGGCCTCCGGCAATATCACCTTCTACCGGAAGGTTTCCTCAGAGACCAACTATGACTATCTCAGGTTCTATATCGATGGGGCCCAGCAGGGCAGCTGGTCGGGAACCATGGGATGGGCTCAGGTCAGCTATCCGGTCACCGCCGGTGTTCATATTTTTGAATGGAAGTATACGAAGGATGCAAACACATCGACCGGTTCTGACTGCGGATGGGTGGACTATATCGTGTTCCCGCCGGTCGGCCCGATGACCCCAACGGCAACACCTTACACCACCGATTTCGACCTGGGCGGAGCCCTTCCTTCCGGTTGGTATAATGGTATGAGTGACGATATGGATTGGACGGTGCATTCCGGCAGCACCCCGTCAAGCAATACCGGCCCTTCAGGCGATCATACCACCGGGTCGGGATATTACGTATATACCGAGTCATCCAGCCCCAACTACCCGAACAAAGTGGCACACCTGCTCAGTCCGGTCTTCGATATGGGCACCCTGTCCGATGCCCAGCTGAGCTTCTGGTATCACATGTATGGCACAGGCATGGGTAGTCTTCATGTAGATGTATACCACAACAATGTATGGATCAACGACATCACTCCTGCCATATCAGGAAACCAGGGGAACCAGTGGCTTCAGAGAACAGTCGATCTTTCAGCTTATGCGGGTCAGCAGGTCCAGATACGTTTCCGCGGAATAACCGGCAGTTCATATACCAGCGATATGGCCATCGATGACTTCGAGATCACCGGAACACAGTTCACAGGCATCCAGATTGATCTCAAAGCGTTCCTCTGCGGGCCCTACACCGGCCCGGAAATGTATACCTTCCTGAACAATTACGGCTACCTTCCCCTTTCGCAACCTTACACCATGACACCTTTTAACTACAACGGTACGGAGAGTGTTTCTGCCATACCCAACTCAAATGTCGTTGACTGGGTGCTTGTGGAACTGAGGGAAACCTCCGGCGATGCCTCCACGGCAACCATTTCCACAAGGATCGCCCGCCAGGCGGGATTCATCCTGAAGAACGGAACTGTCGTTGCCATTGACGGGGTTTCTCCGCTTTCATTCAGTCTGACGATCACCCAAAACCTGTATGTGGTGATCTGGCACCGGAATCATCTGGGGGTGATGTCGGACAGCCCGCTGGTTCCGGCAGGGAACATGTATGCGTGGGATTTCTCGACCGGCGCCAATCAGGCTTATAGCGGAACGACCGCCCACAAGGAAATGGCTCCTGGAGTCTGGGGCATGGTCAGCGGCGATGGTGACTCTGACGGACAGATCACCACCGGAGATAAGATCGAGGTCTGGATCGGACAGAGCGGGATGTCAGGTTACCTCCAGGGGGATTTCAACCTGAACGGCAATGTGGATAACGGCGATAAGGTGGAAGAGTGGGCTGCCAATGCAGGTATGGGATGCCAGGTACCTTGATGGCTACAATATTCAGAATAAATGAGAGGGGCCCGGGTCATTCCCAGGCCTCTTTTTTTTCCTTCAGGTTCAGGAATGACCGCCTCACCCCTTCGCTGGGCTTGACAGCCGGATACTGAAGAACCCTGCCTTGCTCATCCAGAAGAATGAAAAGGGGAAAAGAGCGAACTCCGTAATTCTGGATCAGGTCAAAGGACTCTCCTCCACGAAGTGTGACCCAGGGATAGTGCCGGTCTTTCAAAAGCAAGCCGACCCTCCCGGTGTCGTCGTCCAATGCGACGGCCACAACCCGGATCACTCCGTCAAACTCCGGATAGAGGTTGTGCAAGGTATCGAGTTCTGCAACGGAAGCATAGCTCCAGGAGGTAAAGAAAGCCAGGTATACCGGCAACCCGGACAGATCATCGAGCGAGACCGTATCGCCATTCATATCCGGCAGATGAAACATCGGGGCAGGCCATCCCTTTCTCATCCGGGTAAGCATGGTCACCAGGTTATGTGCGATCTCACGGTGCTTCTGAAACTTACTGATTTCCGCCACCTCTTCCAGGATATGGATGATCTGTCCGCAATGATATCCGGGCGTATAAAACAACTCTCTGAGACTCTTCAGCATAACCATCTCGCGCAACACTTCATTTCGAAGCAAGGTGTCCTTGCCAAGCGAGTCCATCAGGGCAGGGTAACTGCCCAACTCATTCACGGTTTTTTCCAGATCCCTCAGGCTGATCTTTCCCGAACCGGCCATTGTCAGGTACTGATCGTAAAACTTGTGGAAAAACTCCATGAATGAGGGATGATCGTAAAGAAAATCCCGCCCTCTGAGATATCTGCCGAAAAGATCATTACGCCTGGCCGGCATCATGGACAGCTCTGCATCGGCCAGGCGATATTGAACATGCTGGATGAAGAACGGGGGGGAGTTTTCATCAATATGCAGGGCAGCCAGGACCAGAAGTGAATCAAAAAGGGCAACTCGGCCTCTGCGGTATATCTCATTGAAATGATCCAGCAGAAAAGTATCGAACATCCTGTCAAACTCATCGATCAGGGCATTGATATCTGGCTCCTCTCCGGATGTAACAAGAGCAAAATCGAGGGGTTCCAGGTTGTAGAAGGGTCTGAAGACATCTCTGAAGTGGAGGGTATCGGTTTCCATCCGGTATGTCCGGCCCGGCTCCAGAAACAAAACAGTTTCATAATATCCCACCTGGAGGGTGAACTGCCGGATGGATACCAGTTCCAGAATGAAGGAGAATGATCCGGAAGTATCCGTAACCGTTTCATCTACCAGGAGGGCGAGACGGCTGATATAGTCTCCGGTTGTCATCAGCCTGACTTTCTTATTCGGGGCCCCCGGTATTTCACCGTAGAGGATGGTTGTTGCCGGATGGGCATGCAAACAGGGAAGCAGCAACAAACAAACAGCCCAATGTAATAATTTCATAACCGCTTTGATCCTAAGGGCATAAACGAAACCTGCAGGTGATTATTCTTTTGCTTCAGGCAGACCTCCCAGATTGACTTCCCTTGGGACGAACTGGCTGGCATCCCCGCCATGACGAAGGATATCCCTCACTATGGAGGAATTCAACGAAGTAAATTCAGGAGAGGTAAGGAGAAAAACCGTTTCGATCCCGGGATCAAGTTTACGGTTGATCTGGCCGATACTTCTTTCGAATTCGAAATCAGCGGACGTTCGCAGACCCCTGATGATAAACTGCGCGCCCAGTTTGGCGCAAAGGTCCACTGTAAGGCCGGAATAGGTAATGACATGAATGGAGGGCATATCTTTGAAAACCACACGTACCCAGTCAGCACGCTGCTCCAGGGAAAAGCAGCTTTTCTTCTCCGTGTTTGAACCAATGGCGATATAGACCTTGTCAAACAACGGCAGAGCCCTGAGGATAATGTCCTCGTGCCCCCTGGTCACAGGATCGAACGATCCCGGGAAGACGGCAATCCGTTCCATGGTGAAGGGTTAAACAACAAAAGTAGTGAAATAATGACTTGGAAGCGGATATGACACACCTGCACCTCCGGGCAGCCGACCGCTTCCTGAATGGTAAGTAAGGGAAGCGTGAACAGGTGCTGTTTAAAAACTATTATTTTTGCCGTATGGTATTAAACAAGGAATCGGCCCTTTCGATCTCCGAATATCTGCTGCAGATTAAAGCCGTAAAACTAAGCGTCTTAAAGCCATTCATATGGTCTTCAGGCCTCAAATCACCCATTTATTGTGATAACAGAAAGACTTTGTCTTTCCCGAAAATCAGGACTTTTATCCGGCAGCAATTCGTTGAGATCATTCAGGAAGAATTCGGGGCTGTTGATGTGGTGGCCGGAGTAGCCACCGGAGCCATTGCCCATGGAGTGCTCGTGGCCCAGGAGCTGGGTTTGCCATTTGTTTACGTGCGCGCCTCAGAAAAGAAACATGGCCTGGAAAACCGTATTGAAGGCCAGTTGGAAAGCGGTCAGTCCGTTGTTGTGATCGAAGATCTCGTCTCCACGGGCCAGAGCAGCCTGAGTGCCGTAGAAGCCCTGCGTGAAGCAGGATGCAAGGTAAAGGGCATGCTCGCCATATTTACCTATAATCTGGACATGACAACCGGGAACTTCAACAAAGCCGACTGCCGGCTCTATACACTTTCTGATTACGACATCCTGATTCAGCATGCGGTGGAAAGCAAGTATATCAGCGAAGGTGATCTGAAGTCACTGCTGAAATGGCGGGAAAACCCAGAGAGGTGGGGTGACAACAACGAATCCGGATGACCGAGATCCAGAGCCAGCCAATCACCGTTGCCGCCTCATTGAAGGAACTTACTGCATATCTCTCCCATGCAGACAACCTGGCTTTTCTGATGCCTGAACAGGTCGTCCGGTGGGAAAGTTCTGGGAACCGTTGCCGTTTCGCCATCAAGGATACGGCAGATATCGGAATGGAATACAGGCATACTTCCAAAGAAGGTCATGTAATCTATGATTCCTGCGATCCTGCTCCCTTCCCTTTCCAGATGATATTCAGGCTTAAACCTTCAGGTGACAGAATGTCAGAAGCTTCCATCCTTCTGATGGCAGAGTTGAGCCCCATCCTGGCCATGATGGCCACAGGCCCACTGAGGCGGTTTACCGATATGATCGTTGAAAAACTCGCAGAAATATACGGGGAACAGAGGCCTAACCCTACAGATACCGGATCTCCCTGACGTCACAGATCTCCTCCGTCCCTATATCAGTCTTCAGGATCAATTGCCCGAAGCGATTCACTCCGGCAATGCGCCCTTTCACCGGCCTTCCATGAAGTTCAAATGCATTCGTTTTACCCAACCTGTACAATATCTCCAGGTAGTCCTTGTCCAGCGAGGTTTCTTTCTGCTCCCTGAGTTGCAGGTATCTTTGGGTCAAAGTTTCGCATAAAAGATCCAAACATCCTTCCAGGTCCAGTTCATGACGCAGCAACTGGGCGAGTGAAACGGCAACGGGGTTGAATGGAGGGAAGAAACATTGGTTTACATTAAGGCCGATCCCAATCACTGAATATCCGATGCTGTTGCCGACAATAGTATGATTCATCAATATGCCTGCCACCTTCCCATCACCAAGAATAATGTCATTGGGCCATTTGACGAAGACCGGACTCCCCGGCACAAGGTTTCTGACCATGTCAGCAACACCAAGGGAGACGGATTTATTGAGCATGAACTGATTTTCTGGTGGCAGAAAAGAGGGTTCAAGGACAAATGAGACCAGAATATTCAAACCTCGTCCGCTTTGCCAGGAGTTGTTCCCCTGCCCTCTGCCCTGGGTCTGATATGCAGCGGAGACCAAATCACCTTCCTTTATCCAGCCTGAGATGAAAGCGTTTTCAGCCTCCTGCTGCGTTGATTCCAGTTCCCCGAAAAAAAATACCCGCTTTCCGATGACCCTGGATTCGTTCATAACTGATGGTTTTGCAGTTGCAAATAAAACAAAAATGTACTATCGTTGTTACATAACAGAGGCAAGGCACTGAACCATGTAAAAGGCAGAAAATGATTACATTTGCAGAGGCAAAAAACGCATTATGCCCGTAAAAAGAAAGAGCAGGAATGAATCTGATATCCTGGCCGATCTGGTGGCGCAGGGAATGGCGGACAAAAAGGCAGAAAAGATCGTCAGTCTGAACCTGAGCAAGATCCCGGCAGCAGTATGTAATTATTTCGTGATCTGCCAGGGGAATAACCGAAACCAGGTTGAAGCTATTGCCGAATCAGTCGAAGCAAAGGTACAAAAAGCCCTGGGAGCCAAACCCTGGCATCGTGAGGGTTTTGAGAATGCGGAATGGATTTTGCTGGATTATGTCGATGTGGTTGCCCACATATTTATGGACAGGACACGATCGTTCTATCATCTGGAGGATCTTTGGGCGGATTCCGAAGACAAATGGTACTGAAATGACGGGTAAACCGTTGAATACCTTTGTACAGGCAGACAGTATTTATCCTGCTTCTTCAATGGCACCATGCATCGAAAACCTGCGGATCGCGTTTCTTCAGACAGGAGGATATGATAGTAGTGCCGGCATGGACAAGACGACCTGAAGAGATCTAAAGGACTGTGTCATGAACAACGAAGACAGAATGACAAAACAGGAACAGAATAAAGATACAAAACAACCGGAACTTCCCAGGGGGAAAAGGCCAAGGAATAAATTCAGCTTTTACTGGATCTATGCCCTGATGGCACTTTTTATCATTGCCATCAATTTCATGAATTGGGGTCCCACCCCGGAGAACATCGACTGGGGTGAGGTGAAAAGAATGCTTACGGAACAGGACATTGAAAAGATCATAGTTGTCAACCGTGAGAAAGCTGAGATCTTTATCCGGAAGGACAAACGATCCAAGCCGGAATATGATAAATTACCGGACCAGGGAGGCGGGGGTGGACCGGATTATACTTACACGATCGGATCCTATGACACCTTCAAGGAGGATGTGGAGAATGCGCAGGAAGGGATTGAAAACCCGATATACCTTAAGAATGAGAACCGTCGGAACTGGTCTGGTGAAATATTGAGCTGGGTGCTGCCCCTCGTGGCCATCATTGTGGTATGGATCATTATCATGCGAATGATGAGCCGTGGAGGAGGCGGAGGTGCACAGATCTTCAACATAGGCAAATCCAAGGCCCAGCTTTTCGACCGTGAATCGAGCGTTACGGTCAATTTTAATGATGTGGCGGGCCTGGAGGAAGCCAAGGTAGAGGTCATGGAGATCGTGGATTTCCTGAAGAATCCATCGAAATACACCAGTCTTGGTGGAAAGATACCCAAGGGGGCGCTTCTGGTGGGCCCCCCGGGCACCGGAAAGACATTGCTGGCAAAGGCAGTTGCAGGAGAGGCACAGGTGCCCTTCTTTTCCATTTCCGGTTCGGACTTCGTCGAGATGTTCGTAGGGGTAGGTGCATCCCGTGTCAGGGATCTTTTCAAGCAGGCCAAGGAAAAAGCACCATGTATCATATTCATCGATGAGATCGATGCCATTGGCCGTGCCCGTGGTAAAAATCCCATCACCGGAGCCAATGACGAGCGTGAGAACACACTCAATCAGCTCCTGACGGAAATGGACGGATTCCAGACAAATACAGGAGTGATCATTCTGGCCGCGACCAACCGTGCCGATATCCTGGACCGTGCCCTGCTGAGGGCCGGCCGGTTTGACAGACAGATCCACGTTGAATTGCCCGACCTGGAGGAACGAAAAGCCATTTTCAAGGTCCATACCAAAACCCTTAAAATAGATGAGTCTGTTGATCTCGATTTTCTTTCCCGGCAAACTCCCGGTTTTTCCGGGGCAGACATTGCCAACGTGTGTAATGAAGCCGCTCTCATCGCCGCCCGGAGGAATAAGAAGATGATCGGGAAAGAGGACTTTACTGATGCCATCGACCGGATTATCGGCGGACTTGAAAAAAGAAACAAGATTATCTCAGCACATGAGAAAAGGGTGATCGCCTATCACGAGGCCGGACATGCTGCGGTGAGTTGGCTCACCGAACATGCACACCCACTGGTCAAAGTCACCATTGTACCCAGGGGAAAAGCATTGGGAGCTGCATGGTACCTGCCCGAAGAAAGACAGATCACTACCTCCGAGCAGATGTTCGATGAAATGACCGCCGCATTGGCCGGCAGGGCTTCGGAACAGATCAAATTCAACAAGGTCTCAACAGGCGCCCTGAACGACCTGGAAAAGGTAACCAAACAAGCCTTTAATATGGTCGCCTTCTACGGCCTCAATGACAAGATCGGGAACATTTCTTTCTATGACTCCACCGGTCAGTCGGAATACTCCTTCACCAAACCCTACAGCGAAAAAACCGCTCAGATGATCGATGAGGAAGTGAGCAGACTGGTCGAAAAGGCCTATCAAAGAGCACTGAACATCATAAACGAAAACCGCGACAAGGTGGACCAACTGGCCCTTGTCTTACTCGAAAAGGAGGTAATCTACCGTGAAGACCTTGAGAAGATTTTTGGCAGCAGACCTTATGAGGAGCAAAGAAAAATGGAAGAAGATGCCGCAGAACAAGAAGTCAGGAAGCTTAAGGCTAACGGCAACAACAGCCAGGATAATCAGGAACCGGAAATCACCGATGATGAGAACCGGGCTGAAGCCAGCACAGACCATTCAGCAAACCTGACAGACCGGAAAGACCATTAACCGGATAGAACCGTTTGGATCAATGGAAGAAAGTACATCCAGGGAAAAAATCCTGAAAAAAGTCAGAAACGCCCTGATCAGTAAAAACGAAAACCCTTATCCATCCCTGGATTTTGAAAGCCCGGTATTCAAGCCATTTGAAGATTCCGCAGACATCACATTTGCCCAGAAATTTACCCAGGCCCGCGGGAAATTCATTTACTGTGAAGATAAGGAGGAGATGATTCAGGTACTCCTGGAATTAATTACCGAAAAAAAACGGGATTACGTTGTGTGCAGCAGCCCACAGATTTCCGGTATTCTTGACCAGGCAGGCATTGCCCATATCTCCTCTGAAAACACTGTCGGAAATGCCTGTATATCCATCACCGGATGCGAATGTCTGGTTGCAAGGACGGGAGGCATCATAGTGTCCTCAGGTATTGGATCCGGAAGGAAGGAATTCGTTTTCCCCGATTGTCATATCGTTCTGGCATATACTTCCCAGATCGTAAATGAGATCAGGGATGGACTGAATCTGGTCCAGGCGCGGTACCCCGACCGGCTTCCCAGCCAGATCACCATGATTACAGGACCCAGCCGTACGGCCGATATTGAAAAAACACTGGTGATGGGTGCTCACGGTCCAAAAGAACTTTTTCTCCTCTTAACTGAAGGGTGATGGATTCAGAATGGAAACTGGTCTATACTTCTCCGGAGGCTTATAAGATCGAAATCCTCAAAGGCCGGCTGGAATCGGAAGATATCGAAGCGGTTTCCATCAGCAAGAAAGATTCTGCCTATCTTTTCGGAGAGATCGAGTTGTATGTCCGGGCTGAGGATGTGCTGAAAGCAAAAAAAATCCTTATTTCATTTGAGACCCCGTGAGTGATCTTCCTAAAAGGACAATTGCAGGTGCTGTCTATGTGATCGTACTGGTAGCAGGGTTGATGGCCGGCAGGATATACGCGGCATTTCTTTTTTTGGTTTTGATGCTGTTGGCCCTGAATGAGTTCTCCGGCATGGCCCGTAAAGCAGGAAGCACCGCACCGAAATGGGTTATTCTGTCTTCCGGAACGATTATTTACCTCAATATCAGCTTACCGGCGTTGGATATACTTCCGGCATATACCGTCGTGTATCTTCCGTTATGGCTGCTGCCTGTATTTGCAGCAGGGCTGTTCAAAAGATCCGGATCCGCCATTCAGGATATCCCGCTGACTATTACCGGACTGGCCTACATCCCACTCCCCATGGGCATGCTCAATTTGCTGCAAAGCGGGAGTTTTCGTCCGGAATACCTGCTTCTCCTGGCTTTCTTCATATTGATCTGGGTCAATGACACTTTCGCCTACCTGACGGGAAGATATTTCGGGATCCGGCCCCTGTTTAAAAGGGTCTCGCCTGCCAAAACCCTGGAAGGTACCGCCGGGGGAGTTATCCTAACCCTGCTCACGTCTCTGGCCCTGTCCTGGCTGTTCGAGATACTGACCCCTTACCAGTGGCTTGGGTTCGGATTGGTGATCATAATATTTGGTACCTTTGGCGATCTTGTGGAATCGTTATTCAAGCGAAAACTAAACATGAAAGATTCGGGAATCATCATGCCCGGTCATGGAGGAATGCTCGACCGTCTGGACAGTATCCTTCTGGCCGCTCCAGCTGCAGTTGGCTACATCTATTTGATTTCCTGATAAGAAATGAAAATTCACCGCGAGGGATATCTGGTCATCGGCGTGGTCTTCTTTCTGGTAATTACCATTCTCGCCTTTATTTACCTGCTGTTCCCGGGGCACAGAGCGGTACACACCCTACTATATGCGGCTGCCGTTATCTTCATGATGCTTGTGACCTGGTTTTTCAGAGACCCGCAAAGGGCCGTTAATGCACCCGAGGGAGTGATCACGAGCGGTGCAGATGGCAAGGTGGTAATGATCAGGAAAACTAAAGAAAATGAGTATTTTAATGATGAACGTCTTCAGGTCTCAGTTTTTATGTCCCTCTTGAATGTACATGTAAACTGGTTTCCGGCCAGCGGGGTAGTCAGGTACCGCAAGCACAACCACGGTTCCTATCTCATTGCATCCCACCCCAAATCATCAGACAAAAATGAAAGGACGACCGTCGTGCTGGAAACGGAAGACGGACAACAGATACTCTTCCGGCAGATTGCCGGCACGGTTGCCCGGCGTATCGTCTGCAATGCATGGGAAGGAAGCAGGGCATTACGGGGAGACGAGCTGGGAATCATCCGGTTCGGTTCACGGTTCGACCTGTTCCTGCCGGTCGATTCAGAGTTGTTGGTAAGAAAGGGTCAAAAGGTTCGCGGATGCAAAACCCCGATCGCCAGGATCAACCGCTCATTTTAGACCCATTTCATTCTGTCAATCCATATCCGGCAAGGACGGAAAGAATGTATGCTGCCGCTTTTCCATTGCCGAAAGCCTCCGGCCAGACTTTCAGGTGCATATTCCAGATATCCTGGCATGCCTGCAGGACAGAAATGGGATCGGTTCCGGCAATCACTGCGGCACCTGATTCCACGATCTCTGGCCATTCAGTCTCATTTCTGAATATAATACATGGTTTGCGTGAGAAGTAGGCCTCCTTCTGCAACCCACCGGAGTCAGTTACCACCAGAGCAGAATATTTCAGGAGTGAGAGCATTTCAAGATAGCTAACAGGTGGTATCAGGCGGATGCGGGAAGAGGATTGTATCTTTTTCGAAACATCACTGGGAAGTCTTTTCATCATAGCGCCGGCTGTACGCGGATGGAGCGGGAAGACCAGATCGGCATTGAAATGTCTTGTGATCTCCAGTGCCGCATGAAAAACAGATTGCAGGATAAAGGGATCATCCGTATTTTCCTGCCTGTGAATGGTCATTACCATAAAAGTCCCGGAGCGCAGGCCGAACCGGTCACGGGTCTCCTCCTGTGAGAGGCAGTTCTCGCTGTAATAGAGTGCATTGTCAAGCATTACATCACCGCTGAGGAAGACTCCGGGGTGACCGGGAGAACAGGAAATCCTTTTTTCCGCAGAAAAGCCCTCAGCAATGAGGTGGTTCACAGCGGTCCGGGTTGGAGCAAAAAGGAATGTGGACAAACGGTCACAGATAATCCTGTTGATCTCTTCCGGCATGTTCCTGTTACCCGATCTGAGGCCCGCCTCTATGTGGGCAACCGGGATGCCGGTCTTTGAAGCGGTCAGTATGCCGGCAAGGGTGGTGTTGGTATCCCCGTACAGCAAGATCATATCGGGGGATTCTTCTGTCAGTATCCGCTCCAAACCCTTCAGCATAGCCGCTGTCTGCCTGGCATGACTGGCTGAGCCCACACCCAGGTTATGGTCCGGCGCGGGCAGTTGCATCTCCCTGATGAAAACCGATGAAAGCGCATCATCATAATGCTGACCCGTGTGAACCAGCGTGTGTCTGAAGACGCCTCTGAAACGGTCTTGCAATGCCCGGTGTACCGCAGCAGCCTTGATGAACTGAGGCCGGGCACCGATAATGGTTAACAGATGGATCAAGAGGTCGGTTTAACTCGGTTTCAGGCTGATGAAACAACTACATCTGGCTCTCATCTGCAAAGCTATAATATTTCTCATCACCCATGATCAGGTGATCCAGCACGGGCAGGTCCAGGAGTTCACCTGCCTTTTTCATCTTCCGTGTCAGGTCTCGGTCGGCCTGGCTGGGTTCAATATTGCCTGATGGATGGTTGTGACACATAATGAGGGAGGCCGCCTGATGGTCAATGGCGACCTTGAAAATCTTCCTGGGGTCTGCAACGGTGCCGGTCATTCCACCCTCACTGATCTGTACATCACGGATTACCCTGTTGGCCCGGTTGAGCAACAGCACGTAGAATGCTTCATATCCGTTATCTGCCATAAGAGGCTGGAAATACTCAAATACATCCCTGCTTGAAGAGATCTTTCGTTTCTCCAGTACCTCCTCCGCCCTTCTCCTCCTCCCGAGCTCCAGAGCCGCCACAATGGCCACGGCTTTGGCTTCGCCGATCCCCTTGAACTTCATCAGATCGTGCACCGACATCCTGGATATCCCGATCAGATTACCGGAAACACTTGCCAGTACCCGTTTGGCAAGATCCAATGCGGAATCATTATGTGAACCTGAACCCAGTAAAATGGCAAGCAACTCGGCATTGCTCAGCACCTGACGGCCTTTATTCATCAATTTCTCACGCGGACGGTCGTCCTCAGCCCACTGCCTGATGGGCTGATAATCAGTGGATGAATTCATGATGGTTTTGGTTGGTATGGCACTAAAATAAATAAAAAAAGACTGTCACGTTTTCTGAGACAGTCTCTTTTTAATCATTGCCTGTATTGTCCTACAAAGCATTCACCTTTCTGCTGAGCTTGGATTTCAGATTGGCTGCCTTGTTGCGATGTATGATCCTTTTACCGGCAAGCTTGTCAATCATCGCAACGATGGTGGGGAGCTTCTCTTCAGCTTCCTTACGGTCGGTAAGCTGACGAAAATTCTTCATTGCGTTGCGCATTGATTTTGCATAATAGCGGTTATGCAGTTTCCGGCTCTGTATCTGTCTGATTCTCTTTAAAGCTGACTTATGGTTTGCCATGATCTGTGGTTTGCCTGCTTCTTATTTAAGGGCTGCAAAGATATCATTATTTTTTTATTCTGACAAAATGCAGATCGAATTTTCTTTTGGCAGGGGTTTAACATATTTTAACACAGTGTTGTGTGTTCTCATTCAATCAGGAAGCTAATTTTGCGTTTCACAAAAAACGATGCATCATGATTCAGACCGATATCAAGGAATTGAATGAGCGAATCCAGAAGGAGAGTGCCTTTGTCGACATCGTCAACCTGGAGATGCACAAAGTCATCGTTGGGCAGAAGCATATGGTGGAGCGGTTGCTGATCGGCCTTCTGGCCAACGGACATATCCTGCTGGAAGGAGTGCCCGGCCTGGCCAAAACGCTGGCCATCAAATCCCTCGCACATACCATTGATGCAGGATTTGCGCGGATCCAGTTCACACCGGACCTTTTACCAGCCGACCTGCTGGGCACGATGATCTATAGCCAGAAGAAGGAGGAGTTCGTTGTCCGGAAAGGGCCAGTGTTTTCGAATTTCATCCTTGCCGATGAGATCAACCGTTCCCCTGCCAAAGTGCAGAGTGCCCTGCTGGAAGCCATGCAGGAGAGGCAGGTGACCCTGGGCGATCAGACCTATCCGCTCGAAGAGCCCTTCCTGGTGCTGGCCACACAGAATCCCATTGAACAAGAGGGAACCTATCCCCTGCCTGAAGCCCAGGTAGACAGGTTCATGCTGAAGGTAGTGATCGATTATCCAAAAAAGGAAGAAGAAAAGATGATCCTTCGTCAGAACATTGCCAGTACCTTCCCACAGACCAACCCTACTTTGAAGAAAGAGGACATCCTTAAGGCACGGGAAGTGGTCAGGGATGTATACCTCGATGAAAAAATCGAAAACTACATCACCGATATTGTCTTTGCTTCGCGATATCCCAACCAGTACAAGCTGACCCGTTTCGAGGGGCTGATCTCCTACGGTGCTTCGCCGCGTGCCAGCATATATCTTGCATTGGCTTCCAAGGCCTTTGCCTTCATCAGACGCAGGGGATATGTGATCCCTGAAGATGTCAGGGCGGTGGCACATGACGTGATGCGGCACCGGATCGGCCTGACATATGAAGCGGAGGCGGAAAACATCTCCACCGAGGATATCGTGAGTGAGATCCTTAATACGGTTGAAGTTCCCTGATCCGGGGCGCTTACTGTAAATCAGGCCCGGTCTAACGGGTGATCCATTAACACGGCAAAAGTGGACAGCAAGGAAATATTCAGGAAGGTCAGGAAGATCGAGATCAAAACCCGCGGTCTGTCCAGTCAGATTTTCTCCGGACATTACCACAGTTCTTTCAAGGGCAAGGGAATTGCATTTTCCGAGGTCAGGGAATATCATTACGGGGATGACATCAGGAGCATCGACTGGAATGTCACCGCCCGCTTCAACCATCCGTACATCAAGATCTTCGAGGAGGAACGTGAACTCACCGTGATGCTGCTGATCGATGTGAGTGGTTCAAATGAATTCGGAACCCGGCAGCAACTTAAGGAGGAACAAATGACCGAGATTGCTGCCGTCCTGGCTTTCTCGGCGATCCAGAACAACGACAAGGTGGGTGTGATCTTTTTCAGTGACCGTGTAGAGAAGTTCATCCCGCCCAAAAAAGGCTCGTCCCATATCCTGCGGATCATCAGAGAGCTGATCGATTTCCGTCCCGTCAGCCAGAAAACCCGTGTATCGGAAGCCCTTCGGTTCCTTACCAACGCGTTAAAAAAGAGATCCACAGCCTTTCTGATTTCCGACTTCTGGGATGGAAATTTCGAGGATTCCCTGAAAATTGCCAGCGCAAAGCACGATCTGGTAGCCCTCAGGATTTTTGACATCCGGGAGACCGAATTGCCCAATATGGGTCTGGTAAGGTTTTTCAACAAGGAGACAGGAAAACGGATGTGGGTAGACTCTGGGAGCAGACTGGTAAGGCAGAACTTCCAAAAACACTGGCGTGATCATGATCTGTTCCTGAATAACCTGTTTGTCAGGAATGGGGTAGACTATGCGACGATCCGGACTGACGAGGATTATGTCCATCCTTTGGTCAACCTGTTCAAAAGAAGGGAGGCACGGTTTTAAGATGAGCCAAATCAGGTATTTTTCCATCACGGTGGCCTTTGTTCTTCTGTCCTGTTCTCTGCGAAGCCAGCCGGAGGCAATCGCCCGGCTGGATACCAATGCCATGTTGGTGGGTGATCAGGTGGAGCTCACGCTGTCCTTCCTGGCATCTGCCGGATGGGAGGTTGAATGGCCTGATTTTCATGATACCATAACGGCCCACATTGAGATCATCAGCAAGACCCGGGTGGACAGCACTCAACTGGAATCAGGCACACAGGTATACATGCGGCAAATGTTCCGTATTACCTCTTTTGATTCCGGTTATTATGTCATTCCCCCCTTCCGCTTCGCTTACCGCCGTCCGGGAGACACCGGGTACATGACTGCAGAATCGGATCCATTGCTGCTGAGCGTTTACAGCCTTCCGGTAAGCACAGAGGAAGCATTCAGGGATATCAAGGGCCCGTTGGGAGCACCCTTCACTTTCAGAGAGGCGCTTCCCTGGATCATTGTTTTCCTGATTCTTCTGGCCGGAGGTTATCTGGCCTTTTACCTGATCCGAAAAAGAAAACAATCAAAACCGGCCTTCAAACTGTTCACACGGCCAGAGTTGCCCCCGCACATCCAGGCTCTGGAAGCACTCGATAAGCTGAGAGAGAAAAAACTATGGCAAACGGGACTCTATAAGGAGTATCACAGCAGCCTGACCGAGATCCTGAGAGTTTATCTGTTCAGAAAATTCAATATCCATGCACTGGAGATGACATCCGGAGAAATTATGGAGCATCTGGTTCAATCATCTCTGACCGAAGAATACACAAAAAGCATGGAAGGCATTCTCTGGCTGGCTGATATGGTGAAATTTGCCAGGGAGGAGCCGTTACCTGATGAAAACGAGCAGAGCCTGGACCTAGCCACGGCTTTCGTCAAGGCTACCGCTTCATTGAACGGAGAGACCCATTCCGGCGGTGAAGGGGCAATCGTCATCCACAATGACACAGCAGCCATGACCGCTGATACCGGTGGGGAAAAGAAGGAAATATCAGAGGAGGGAGAGGGCCATGTGGTATAAAGACATTGAGTTTGCAAATCCCGAGTTCCTGTACCTGCTGCTGATCCTGCCGCTGATCGGTGTATGGTACTGGTACCGGCATGGACGGGATACGGCCGAAATCCAGATTTCAGACACAGGAAGTTTTGAAAGCACACCCAAAAGCCTGAGACAATACCTTCATTACAGCCTGTACGTACTCAGGATCATTGCCATCGGATTGCTGATCATGGCGCTTGCGCGACCGCAATCGTCCACTTCACGGCAGAACATCACTGTTGAAGGCATCGATATCGTCATGGCTCTTGACGTATCCGGAAGCATGCTGGCCCAGGATCTGAAACCGGACAGGCTTTCAGCGGCCAAGGAGGTCGGCATCGAATTCATCTCGCAGCGTCCGAATGACAGGTTCGGGCTGGTCATTTTCAGCGGCGAAACCTTCACCCAATGTCCGCTGACCACCGACCAGTCCATCGTGGTGCAACTTATGAAGGAAGTGCGCAGCGGAATGATCGAGGATGGCACTGCCATCGGGGATGGATTGGCAACAGCAGTCAACCGGCTGAAGTCAAGCAAGGCCGTAAGCAAGGTGATCATATTGCTTACCGACGGGGTTAACAACATGGGGGCTTTGGATCCGGTCTCCTCCGCTGAGATCGCACGTCTTTACGGCATCAGGATATATACCATCGGAGTCGGCACCGAGGGGCTGGCCCCATTCCCGGTTCAGACGCCATTCGGAACAGAGATCAGGCAAGTGGAGGTAAACATCGACGAGCAGTTGCTTCAGCAGGTCGCCCGGATGACCGACGGCAGATATTTCCGCGCAACCAACAACAGGGAACTCAGGGATATCTATAATGAAATCGACCAGCTTGAAAAATCAAAGATCGATGTCACCGAATTCAGAAGAAAAAGTGAGGAGTTCTTCCCATTGGCCCTGTTGGCCTTTGTTTTACTCACTCTCGAAGCGCTGCTCCGGCAAACGGTATTCAGGAGCACACCCTGATGGGGATCAGAAAAGAAAGAAGACATGAATATCATTAGGTTTGAACATCCCGGCTTTATATATGCGTTGCTGGTTATTCCGCTCCTGATAGTGATTTTTCTGCTGGTTTTAAGATGGAAAAAGAAGGTAATGGAGCGGTTCGGGCATTATCAGGTGATACGGAGGCTCATGCCGGATATTTCGGGATCAAAGGTCATCACCCGGTTTATCCTGTTCCTGATCGCCTATGTCTTTCTGATTTTCGGGATAGCCAACCCACAGGTGGGCTCGAAGCTGGTGGAAGCCGAACGCCGGGGCATTGACCTGGTGATCGCCCTGGATGTTTCCAACAGCATGCTGGCGGAGGATATCCAGCCCAACCGGCTGGTGCGGAGCAGACAGGCCATAATGAGGCTACTTGACATGCTGGGCAATGACCGGATCGGTATTGTCGTTTTTGCAGGAAAGGCATATGTGCAGTTACCTATCACAACCGATTTTGCAGCAGCGAAAATGTTCCTCTCAACAGTAGGCACTGATGCCGTTCCGGTGCAGGGTACAGCCATTGGAGAGGCCATTCGCCAGGCAACCAAATCATTTGACGACGACACCCATACCCGGGCCATCATTATCATCACAGACGGGGAAAACCATGAGGACGATGCAGTGGATGCCGCCATGGCAGCATCTGAAAATGGAATCATGGTCTTCACCATCGGAATGGGATTACCTGAGGGAGCACCCATTCCCGTCCTGGATCAGTACAACAGGCCGGCCGGATACAAAAAAGGTCCTGATGGGAGCACCATCGTCACCCGGCTTAACGAAACCATGCTCCAGCAAATCGCCTCTGCAGGCAAAGGGGCCTATGTCCGGGCCAGCAACTCGGATACCGGCTTGAAAAAAATCTTCGGTGAGATCGACAAGCTTGAAAAAACCAAGTTTGACAGCAGGGTCTTCTCGGATTATGAAGACCGTTTCCAGTATTTCATCGGATCTGCGCTGGTCTTACTGGTACTCGAAATGCTCATATACAACCGCAGAAACAGGTTTATTTCCCGAATCAACCTCTTTGGGGAGGAGAAGTCATGAGGTACATTGTCTGGATCATACTTATATCAGCTGTTCCTGCCCTGGGTCAGAGAGAGAACAGACACATCCGCAGCGGGAACGATAATTACAAGGATGAGCACTTCCAGGAAGCAGAGATCGATTACATGAAAGCCCTGGAAGCCAATCCCGGTTCCAACAAGGGACAATTCAACCTGGGAAATGCACTTTACAAGCAGGGCAATCATGAAGATGCCGCCAAAATCTACCAAAGCCTTGCTTCAAGGGGTGAAGATCATTCCGTTCAGGCAGAGTCATATTACAACCTGGGCAATTCACTGCTGCAATCCCAAAAATATGCCGAGAGCATTGAGGCATACAAGAACTCCCTCCGACTGAATCCCGATGATATGGATGCCAAATACAATATGGAGTATGCCAAAAGGATGCTTCAGCAGCAACAGCAACAGCAACAAAACAACAACCAGGATCAGCAACAGGATCAAAAACAGGATCAAAAACAGCAGGAACAACAGCAACAGCAACAGCAGCAGCAGCAGCAACAGCAACAGCAGCAGCAGCAGCA
>JAFGHD010000079.1 GCA_016939365.1 Bacteroidales bacterium
CAACACATGCTTAAAGAACAGTTTCAGGGCATTGATGAACTGGTTCTGATAGGCATGGCTCAGCCGGTTGGCCAGGATATGATCCTGCGTGAACCGGATCACATCATCAGGGATATGCCAGCACTTCATCGAGGCGCTCCATTGCCGGCCTTCGATGCCCTTGACCAGGGCGATCAGCTCATCGTCATAGCCGAACACCAGTTTCAGTCGCCGTTCATCCGGATGTACCACCGGTTCCACCACTATGGTTTTAATCGTTTCCTTCAATGTAAAATTATTGAATATTCCGACATATCGGACAGGCATGTTGATAAAAATGGATCGTCAGGCCGGAGAAAAAAAGGCTAACACAAACAAATACCGCCTTCAATGACACTTGATTTGCAGTAAACCACCCAACAAAAGCAGGGGGAACCAGGATGCCATCGCGACCCCCCTGTGTCCCCCCCAAAGGGGGGAAAACTTTGGTTATGAGGAGGATACGGAGCGATAATTATGTCATGGGAAAAACGGTTAAAGTTATTCAGGTAAGCTCAAAGTCATCCTTTTCACTTTCAACTTGCTGTGGGTCGGGGGTGAGGCCCGATTACGAACATAATCATGATCAGGCCAAGATCCGGAATAATTGTTTGCTGGAAACGGTATGCCAATACCGGGAGCAATTCAGAGATTTCAGGCCTGTGATCCCCTCTCAGCCCGGAGAGGGGGCAGGGGGAGAGGTCATACCACGACCAGTTGCATCATTATCAATTCAACTGCCTGATGTTCAAATGAGAAATATACCGTACCTACGGCACCTGAATGTTGTTTTGCCTCTAATTGCCTACCCATATCCCGTCCCTGTCTGCCCTGTCTGCCCTGTCTGCCGCCCGACGGCCCTTGACCGGGCAGGAAGGAATTCGTGGCATCCTATAAACCGGATATGAAGAGTTTTGCTCCGAAATACCAAAACACGGAAATCCTGACGGGATGAAACAATATAATGTCCACTCAGCGCACCGCAAACTTCGTCCTGACCGCGGGATGTGTGCGGAAGGGCCTGCCCGATGGCCTAACGTCCCATCCTGATCCAGAATGGCTTTGCTGTATGTTCATCTTAAAACCTTGACTCCCTCCTTTGGATTCGGAGTATCTTTGCCTGTTCCCAAAGCAAAAGCATATGTATCCATACGCTTCTCCCGATTATTTCCTGGTGGACGACCTCCTGACGGAGGAGCACGTGATGCTGCGGCGTGCCATCCGCGACTGGGTGGAGCGCGCCGCACTGCCGGTCATCGAGGATGCGGCACAGCAGAACACGTTCCCTCAGCACCTCATCCGTGAGATGGGGGCGCTTGGCGTGTTCGGGCCCTTCATCCCGGAGGAATACGGCGGGGCGGGCATGGACCATATCAGTTACGGGCTGATCATGACCGAGCTGGAGCGGGGTGACTCCGCCATCCGTTCTGCGGCATCCGTGCAGTCGTCGCTGGTGATGTTTCCCGTTTTCGAGTACGGATCGGAAGCGCAACGCAGGAAGTACCTCCCGGCCCTGGCACGGGGGGAGATGATCGGTGCTTTCGGCCTCACCGAACCGAACCATGGCTCCGATCCCGGCAGCATGGAGACCCGCCTGACACGGCATGGGGGGCGGTACGAGCTGAACGGCGCCAAGATGTGGATCACCAATGCCTCCATTGCCGACATCGCGGTGGTGTGGGCAAAGGATGATGAAGGCGTGATCCGGGGCGTGATCGTGGAAAAGGGGATGAAAGGATTCACGGCGCCCGAAACGAAGGGCAAATGGTCGCTCAGGGCTTCGGTCACCGGCGAGCTGGTGTTCGACGGGGTGATCCTGACGGAAGATCATCTTCTGCCGGGCATCCGCGGGCTCCGGGGGCCGTTGAGTTGCCTCAGCTCGGCCCGCTATGGCATCGCCTGGGGCGCCCTCGGCGCGGCCATGGACTGCTACAACACCGCCCTGAGGTATGCTCAGGAGCGCCATCAGTTCGGCAGACCCATCGCTTCTTTCCAGCTCACCCAGAAGAAGCTGGCGGAGATGCTGACCGGGATCACGCAGGCCCAGCTGCTTGCCTGGCGCCTCGGCATCCTGAAAGACCAGGGAAAGGCCACGCCGGCACAGATATCCATGGCCAAGAGGGCCAACGTCGACATGGCCCTGCGTACGGCCCGGACGGCGAGGCAGATTCTCGGCGCCATGGGCATCACCGGCGACTTCCCCGTCATGCGTCACCTGATGAACCTCGAATCGGTCATCACCTACGAGGGCACACATGATATCCACCTGCTCATCACCGGGCACGACATTACCGGGATCCATGCGTTTCATTAACAAGATCATACCGTTGTGAGCGATCTCAGCAGGGGCGACCTGACGGCAGTCACAGTGACGGGCAATCAAGAATTGGCACCCAACGTACGGGTCATTTCATTCCCGAGGCATCAGCCCTTCAGGGCCGGCCAGACGGTCTCCCTCGCCCTGGAACCCGGCGGACCGCAGCGAATCTACAGCATCGCCTCAGGGGAACACGAGAAGGAAATACGGATACTTTATGATGTCAGGCATGGAGGAAAGGTGACCCCGCACATGTCGCGGCTCTCATCCGGGGATACCCTTTTCGTCTCATCTCCGTCGGGAACTTTCCTCGGCACTCCGGAGCCGGCATGGTGGATCGCTGCCGGAACGGGCGTGGCGCCCTTCGCCTCCATGTTTTTATCCGGAATGCATCAAGGCAAGGTGCTGATCCACGGAGGGAAGCACCGACAATCCTTCTATTTTTCCGGCCACTTTCTTTCGTTGATGGAAGGCAGGTACATCCGCTGCTGCTCCCGGGAGACCGGCGAAGGACTGTGGCCCGGCCGGGTCACAGCCTACCTCGCCAGGCCGGAGCTCATACTGCCGGAGGTAAAGTATTACCTTTGCGGGAGTACGGAGATGGTGGTGGAAACACGCGACCTCCTGATCCGCAGGGGCGTTCCCTTTGCCCGCATCCTGGCCGAGATATACTTTTGAGCATGGAAAAACCTGTCCTTTTCGGGATGACACGCGGTCAGCTTGACGCAGCCCTTGAGGGATTGTCGCTGCCGGGCTATGCCTCCGGACAGATCGTCCGTTGGCTGTACGGCCCGCCCATCAGCGATATCAACGACATGACCAACCTTTCGCTCAAGGCCCGGGCCGCGCTCAGTGACCGCTTCACACTGGGGCTTCAGAATCCTTTGCATTACCAGGAATCCACCGACGGTACGAAAAAATATCTCTTCCCTGCAGGCCGGGGCCGGGTGGAAGCGGCATGGATACCAGAAGGGGACCGTAGTACCCTCTGCCTCTCCACCCAGGTGGGATGCAAGATGGGCTGCCTGTTCTGCATGACCGGGAAGCAGGGATTCCAGGGCAATCTCACCGTGACGGAAATACTGAACCAGTACCAGAGCCTGCCCGAGCGGGACCAGGTCACCAACATCGTTTACATGGGCATGGGCGAGCCTTTCGACAACCTCGAAGCGGTGATGCAGAGCCTGGAGGTCTTCACGGCCCCCTGGGGCTTTGCCATGAGCCCACGCAGGATCACCGTCTCCACCATCGGCATCCTGCCCGCCATGGAGCACTTCCTGGAGCACAGCCGGTGCCATCTGGCCGTCAGCCTTCACTCCCCGTTCGAGGAGGAACGCCGGAAACTCATGCCCGTGCAGCACGTCTATCCCCTCGACGAGGTACTGTCCGTCATCAGGAAATACGATCCCGGCCGGCAACGCCGGATATCATTCGAGTATATTTTGTTCCGGGATTTCAACGATACGCCGCGGCATGTGAACCAGCTGGCAAGAATCCTCAACGGTATCCGCTGCCGGATCAACCTGATCCGTTTCCACCCGATACCGGATACGCCGCTGCAGCCCTCTGACGAAAAAACCCTGGAGGCCTTTCTGGTGGCCCTCAACCGGAAGGGGATCCGGACCACCGCCCGGGCTTCCCGGGGGCAGGACATCCAGGCCGCCTGCGGATTGTTGTCGACGAAAGCACAAGTCACCGGAAAAGTCACTGGTTGAATGCAGTCAACCGGTGAATTGTGTCGTAACCTTAAAGTTTAAACCGGACGGGAAGCGCATACAACACCCGGACCGGCGTCCCGTTTTGTGCTCCCGGAGTCCAGGCAGGCATCTCCCTGATCAGACGGAGTGCCTCGTTGTCGCATTCCCTGCTGAGCCCCTGAATGACCATTTCTTCCGTGATCCGGCCATCTGTCTCCACGATAAAAGTGGTATATACGGTTCCTTCGATCCCCCCTTTCCGGGCTTTTTCAGGGAAGATGAGGTTCTCTTCGAGATAGCGGCTCAGGGCCGTATCCCCTCCGGGGAACTGAGGGGGAACCTCCACCACTGTGAAAATCATCGGCTCTTCCCGGTACTTTTCAGCGGGTGCTGCAGCCTCCCGGGAGCTACTGCCCTTTTGACCGGCACTGCTGCTGAGGGCATAATCCCTCTTTTCTTCCCGGGCCATGGCATCCTCTTCCTCCTCTGCGATGTTACCGGCCACTTCATCCCCTTGTGGAATGGTATACTCAATAACCCTATTGCTTTCGCCCCCCATTGCCACTGCGGGTTCGGAAGGGGGTATCATATCCGGTACCGTTTTGGGCTCCGGCAGGGTGCCGGGGGGCTCCGCCGTGATGCTTTGTAATTCGATTGTCATTTCCCCAGGCTGATCCGGACGGCCTTCTGCTGTTAGGCCTCCCGCTCCGGTCGAGGTTTCTCCATGGGGAACAGATAATGCAACAGGCTCTTCTTCCGGACCGGCCGCTGTGGTATCTGAAGAAGGCAATGCTGTCTTTTCCTCCCGGGTCGGGACTGCCTGGGAATCCTGTATGGCAGATATTTCATGTTCTTCAAGGGACTGAGTGACTTCACCCTCCCGGAGGCCCTGCCTGCTGATCAGTATGTAGATGCCTGCCAGCAGCACCACGGAAGCGGCCAGAGCTACATAGATCATCTTTCCTGCCATCATCCCCTGACGTGAAGCCGCCCGGTGCCCCGGATACCGACCATACCGCTCACCGAAGCGGCGGTGCAGCTCGCCGAAATGACTGCCCGCCTGCCCGGATGTCATTGATCGCAAGCCTTCCAGCGATTCGCTGCACAGCGGGCATTCGGCGAGGTGGTCCGCCACCTGCCGCTTTTCACGGGCGCTGAGCCTGCCGGCAAGATACCGCCGGATGCCTTCCTGTGTCAGGCATCCGGAAGCTCCGAAAAGACCGGAGTCATTCATCCCATTGATTTTCTTTCCCATTTCTCCAGCAGGTTTTTCAGGTTCCTTTTCCCGTTCTGTACATGGCTTTTCACCTGTTTATCCGTAAATCCCGTGATCCGGCATACCTCTTTATAGCTTTTGTTTTTCAGATAGACCAGCTCCAGGCATATCCGCTGCGGATCCGCCAGATGTGTCAGGGCTTCCTGTACCTTCTTCCCGGGATCGCCCGGAGCGTCATCATTGAAGAGATGCAGGAAGGGATCATTTTCCATAAAAACAACACCGGTCTTTTGCTCAATATCGCCGTTCACATGAAGCTCCACCTTTTTCTTACGCAACTGCATCAGGCAATGATTTTTTGCCATTGTCCAGATCCACCCCCTGAGACTCGTCACCTCATGTCCCGATATCCTGGCAGGCAGCAGCTCGAAAATATCCATGACGGCATCCTTCGCCGCTTCCTCATTCTTCAGGTATTTCATGCAGACACCGAAGACCAGGTGTGCATAACGGTTGAAGAGCTCCCCCAGCCATTCCGGTGAGCCGTTCTGCCTGATGAGATGCACCAGTGCTTCGTCGCTCTGTGTTTCCGGCTTCAGTCCGTCCTTCCGGCTGAAAATGTGTCTGAGGAACATGGGGTCAATTTAGCAAGAAAATTGCAAACATCGTACCATAAATAATTAAAGCGCTTGTTATTCAGCCTTATACGGCTGACCGCCGGAAATTTTATGAAAAAGAATTATGGAATCTTCCCGGAGGATGCATCCTGATAATGAACGCAGAATTTCCAAAATCAGGCATTATGAAAACAAGACATGAAGAAAAAAGGAGTCTCGAGAAGAAGCGGATGATCTTCTTCCAGGCAGGGCTGGTGATCACGCTGGCCCTGACATTGCTGGCCTTTGAGTGGAGGACGGCGGATCCATACCGGAAGCATATCAGGCTCAGTGACGGCCCGGCCATCCACGAAGACCTGCCGGAGATCACCTTTCACAGAAAGGAGCTCAGGCCCCCGGTGCCCGTCGTGAATCCTGTTTTTGTTGAAGTGAAGAACGACCAGGATGTGGACGACGATGTGGTGATCGATGCGGAGGTGAAGGATGATACGGAGAATCTGATTGATACCCTCCTGATCGATTTTGACCCGGAGCCCGAGCCTGAGGATCCGGTGATACATATCGTTGCTGAAGTGATGCCTGAATTCCCGGGCGGCGAGGCGGCGATGATGCAGTTCCTTTCGGATCACATCACCTATCCGGCAGAAGCGCGTGAAGTCGGCCTGAACGGTACGGCCTATGTTACTTTTGTGGTCTGGACCGACGGCACGATCCGGGACATTCAGATACTGCGCGATCCGGGCGCCGGGCTGGGAGAGGAGGTAGTGAGGGTGGTGAAGCTCATGCCCCCCTGGAAGCCCGGTCTGCAGCAGGGAAAGAGGGTGCCGGTCCGCTATAACCTTCCGGTGGCGTTTAAATTGAATTAGAAACACATTTTAAATAGAGTAATCATGAAAAGAAACAAATCAGTCTGGGCGGCCACATTACTGGGAGTCCTTGGCATGACCGTCAACAGCCCGGCACAGGAAACGGCGCCGGAAGACAAGACCCTGTCTCCCTATTTCGTGGTGATCGGTACGCAGGACGGCACCGACCCGCTCCCCCTGAAAAGCACCTCCGCTGACGTGAACATCGCCGGGGTCATCGCCGATGTGCGGGTGATCCAGGAGTATGGCAATGAAGGCAATATTCCCCTGGAGGCCATCTATATTTTCCCTGCCTCCACAAATGCGGCGGTGTACCGGATGGTGATGACCATCGGGGAACGGACCATCACGGCCCGCATCAGTGAACGGGAACAGGCCCGCATGGATTATGAGCAGGCACTGCAGGAGGGCAGGAGCGCCTCCCTTTTGGAACAGCAGCGGCCCAATGTGTTCCAGATGAACGTGGGCAACATCATGCCCGGCGACATCATCCGCGTGGAGCTCAGCTATACCGAGCTGCTGATCCCCGAATCGGGCATCTATACCTTCATCTATCCTACCGTCGTGGGGCCGAGGTATTCCAACACCCCGGAGGATCTGGCGACCGCGGATGAACGATGGATCGCCAATCCGTACACTCATGAAGGCGTTGCACCCGCCTATGACTTCCGCCTGTCGGCCGTGTTGTCCGCAGGCATGCCTGTGGCGCAGTTGAGGTGCCCCTCGCACGATGTGGACATCTCCTGGTCGGGGAAGTCCACAGCGCAGATCACCCTCAAGACCGGACAGGAGAAGACCGGGAACAAGGATTTCATCCTCGAGTACCAGTTGAGGGGCGGACAGATCAGTACCGGCCTGCTGCTGTACCGTGGGGAGAAGGAGAACTTCTTCCTGGCCATGGTGCAGCCTCCGGAAAAGGTCTCCGCCGACCTGATGCCGCCCAGGGAGTATGTGTTCATCGTGGATGTGTCGGGCTCCATGTACGGCTATCCCCTGGATGTCTCCAAGAAGCTCATGAAGGACCTGCTGTCGGGCCTGGTACCCGGCGACCGGTTCAACATCCTGCTGTTTGCAGGCGGATCGGAACTCTTTTCTCCTGTGTCGGTGGAAGCCGGCCGTGACAACATCTCGCGCGGCATCCGCTTCATCGATGAACAGCAGGGTGGCGGCGGCACCGAGCTGCTGCCGGCCCTCCAGCGCGCCCTCGCCCTGCCCGGCACCCAAAACCATGCACGCACATTCGTGATCGTCACCGACGGCTATGTCTCGGTCGAGCGTGAAGCCTTCGACCTGATCAGGCAAAAGCTGGACAAGGCGAATTTCTTCCCCTTCGGGATCGGCACATCGGTGAACAGATACCTCATCGAAGGCCTGGCCCATGCCGGACAGGGCGTGCCCTTCATCGTGACGGACGAATCCGGCGCCGCCCCGGTGGCGGAAAAGTTCAGGGAATATGTCCAGTCGCCCGTGCTGACCCACCTGACCATGAGCACCGACGGGTTCCAGGTGTATGATGTGGAGCCGGCCTCCATCCCCGACGTCTTTGCAGAAAGGCCGGTGCTGGTTTACGGCAAGTGGCGCGGCAATCCCACGGGAACCATTACCGTATCCGGACGTTACGGGCGTTCGCAGTATGTTCAGACACTTGACGTTTCGGGATCCGAACCTGCGGAGGGAAACAGTGCGCTTGCCTACCTCTGGGCACGGGAAAAGATCCGCACGCTGGATGATTATGCATCCGTCAGCATGGAACGGGAGGAGGACATCAGGGAGGTGACACGGCTCGGGCTGGCATACAGCCTGCTGACCCGCTATACCTCTTTCGTGGCCATCGACTCCGAGGTGAGGAACCCGGATGGCACGGGCGCCACCGTACACCAGCCGCTGCCCTTGCCGGAAGGTGTCAGCGACTACGCCGTCGGGGCACCCATGTCATCCAACGGCGGGGGACTGCTTCAGAAGTTGCTGCCCGGCGGAAGCCGCATGGGATCGGCCGGGGAGACCTCCTGTGACGAACACCAGATGCCCGAACTGAAGCGGGACGACGGCGATCCGGGCGCCCCTGAAGAGTATAAGGAGGACATGAATGTCTACCGCTGGGCCGCTACCATGCCGCAGTACCGGGGAGGGGAGGATGCATTCGAGAAGTTCATCACCAAACATATTTCGAAGGAGCTCGCCGGCACAGGCGGTGAGGTCTATGTCGAGTTCACCGTGGAGAAGGACGGATCGGTTTCCGATATCAGGGTCATACGGGGTGTATCGGCACCGCTGGATGCAGAGGCCTGCCGCCTCGTCGGACTGACCTCGGGGAAATGGACCCCGGGATACCGGGACGGCGCCGCAGTTCGTGTGCGCATCATGCGGAAGATCTCGTTTCAGTAACCTGTACAATGCCCAAAGCGAAGGGAGACGCGGCGGAATTGCCGGTCTCCCTTCTTTATTAAGAGTATATCTGACAGGAAAGTGATCTATGAAGAACAGGCTTGATTTATTTTTATTTGATGCACATCTTGCTGCGCAAAGCATTATTGAGTTTGTTATACTGACGGAAGTCAGGTTTAAAATTTAAACTGTCTGATTTCGTCAGTATAATTGGTTTCAGAAATATTCTGATCCATGGATATAATTTAGTTGATGATGAACTTGTATGGAATTCCATTGAAATAAACATGCCAGTACTTATTAACGAACTTGAAGGAATCTTGAAACGAATTTAGAATCCACTGATCGCTTTTTAGTGCGGATTTGGTGTATGCCATTTTTAAAACAGCTTTCCTCCGACAGGGCACTTCAAATACCAGCCACGAATTCACGAATGAAAAACTAATGAATTCGTCTTCAATCAGTGCATTCGTGGC
>JAFGHD010000001.1 GCA_016939365.1 Bacteroidales bacterium
GATCATTGTAAGTATGGGAAGGATTCTGTTCGGCGCTTGTAAGTCCGTCACCAAAGTCCCACTGCCACGATTGCGGATCGTTTTCCGACAGGTCGGTAAAATTTACATCCAAAGGTTCCGGACCAATGAGTGGTGTGGCTTCAAATTGCGCCACAGGAGGCAGGGCGGGAACTATGATTGTGACGGAAATCTCCGAAGTTGCTGTGGCATCTCCATCATCGGTAGCGATGGCCTTAATCTGGTAATCTCCCGGATCTTCTCCGGCAGTATTCCAGTCGAAGGAGTAAGGTGTGGCTGCAAAGTTTTCAACCAGCGCATTATCAATAAAGAGCTCCAGTTTTGTAATAGTCCCATCGCCGTCGACGGCTTCTGCTGTAATGGTTACTGTTTCACCCTTATTGATCTGCGCACCGTTTAACGGTGATACGATATCACAAGCCGGATCCTCATTTTTTTCCTTTTCGCATAGAAACTGCAGATTCATTAATCCAGAGAATAAGATGATCATCAGCAAGACTGTTGTGTGTTTTATTTTCATGTAAATCTTTTTAATTGTATATCTTGGTAGGTCGATTTGAGCCGCCTGGCCCGAAAATAATATCTTCAAAAGTAAACAAAATATCATTACATCGTTAATGGCAGGAAAAATCCGCATTCCATTATGTTAAGTTAATCACTAGTGATAAAAGTTGTAGAGTAGACATGAAGACATGAAGATCGCCAGTCAATTTTTTTATTATCTTTAAGGCTTTAAAACCGTTAAACTGACTTAATCACCAAAATCCAACACCATGAAAACCCTGTTTACCGTTCTGTTATCAATTTTTATTCTGATTTCTGCAATTCCTGCCATGGCGCTTGTAAGCGGATACAAGTTCAGTCAAAGTACCAAGGCCTACAGCAGTGCCTCAGGAACGGTCTACTCTTTCGATTATGGTTATAACGAAATTGAAGGCGTTGAGATTGGATTTACGTTCCGCTTCAATGATGTGGACTTTACCACCATCAGTTTCAACACCGATGGATTTGCCTGTTTCGGCGATATCATCTTCACATCCGGCTCCGTGATCGCTTCAGGAATATCTCAGAATGTGATCGCCCCCTGTAACGGCGATCTGTGGGGCACTCCCAACTGCAACATTATCACGGAGCTGAGCGGAACCTCGCCAAACCGTGTTTTTACCATCGAATGGTCAGACTTCGATTTTTTTGGCGGACCTGCCGATGTGATGAACTTCCAGATCAGGCTTTATGAAACCAGCAACAAGATTGATGTGATCTATGGCAATTTCGTCATATATTCCAAAAAGCGGGAGACGGTGCAGGTAGGGCTGAAAGGATGGACAGGTCTTGACTACAGCACCCGCTGGAGTTATACCAGCTGGGTGAACTCCGATCCGGGATACAGCAATGGATGCTATTTTTACATGGAGGATTACTGTTATCCGCCCAGCGGTCTTTGTTTCACCTGGGAGCCACCTGATGAGGAGGTGAACTTTGGCGGCGGCGGCCCCTTTTCAGGTGGTTACTATTTCGCCAATTCTGTGCCAGGGAGCGGTGCTCCTTCACAGCCTACCTATGGATGGGTCAGCGAACAGAGCAACGAAGTAGATCCCGGCAGCGTGCAGGGCATCGGGTTGAACAACGGCTGGTGGGGACCTGTCGACATGCCCTTTGCAATTAACTTTTACGATCAGTCTTGTTCTTCAATATATGTGACCACAGAAGGATTTGTCACCTTCTCCCCTGATCCGGTTCTTGCATCAAACACATACATTCCCGGAAAAGCCGAACCCAATAATTATATTGCCATCTGCTGGGATAATATGGCATTCCTGGATGGCGCCACGCATATATACTATGGGGGGAACGACGATATGTTCATGGTCACCTACCACCATCTGTATTCATCCGAAGGGACCGGCGACCAGTATCTTACAGCACAGGTTATCATCAGACCCAACGGGATTATTACCGTGCAGTATAATGACCAGGAGAGCTCCGGAAATCCTGACAGTTATGAAAACGACTGCACCATAGGCCTTGAAAATGCTGACGGCACCCTCGGGCTGCAATACCGGTACAACGGCAGCGGAGGTCCAATGTTCGGGTCACCAATGGCTGTAGCCTTCGGCAAAGATGCCAATGCCCTTGCAATTGAGAAACAAAATCCCCTGGCTGAAAATGCGGTTACCATATTCCCCAATCCGGGAAATGACCATATCTATATTTCCACCAGGCTCAGGAATGTTCTGTTCATATTGTCTGATATGACAGGGCAAAAGGTGCTTGAAGAATCACCGGGTAATGGTCATGCCGTTTATACCGGCAACCTGCCCGGGGGGATTTATATCTTTTCCGTATACCTTAACGGGAAACTGGTTCAGGCAGGCAAGTGGGAGAAGGAGGAATAAGGATGAAGGATGTAGAATGAAGAATGTAGAATGTAAAATGTAGAATTAATCTTTCATCTTTCATTATTAATCCAGATAAAATCCTGCCCCGATAAAATAATCGATGCCAGGCATTTTCATGGCAAAAGAGATCTTCTTCTGCTCTGTGCTGTTAACGGGGTTGTTCCAGTAATACTCATAAAATCCCTCCCCTATGGTGGACGTCATGGCCGCCAGGTCGCGGATGACATAATTGCCCCTGGAATCCTGGTAATTGGATAGATCCTGTCCCTGGTAGTATTTTTGTGTCGGAAATGCTATATTGATGCAGTTAAAATTATAAATAAAAAAATACCCCGACTGGTTGTCAAAGAAGCGGATATGATCGACGAATTTCCTGCAGAAGTCAATGCCATCGGTCGAGTCGGTGCAGTAGTTTGCCAGCGCCCCTCCTATTCCGGTGGCCATGGCTTTAGTAGCCTGCTTTATGATGTTTCTATTAAAGTCCATTTCATCATAATAGACCTTTTCCTGATCACCGTAAAATCCCGAGCCAATAAACCACTGGGCAGAAGGAATGTTTTTTACAAAGCTAAGTTTACGTTCTGGCTGCCCCGTAATGGGATTATCGAAGTAGTATTCGACAAAACCATAGCCTGCATATTTAACCACTTCCACCATATCCCTGACATAGTATTTCCCGAAGGCATCCTGGACATCCATTCTGCAAGTTCCGGTCATTTCAGGTTTGGCGGCGTCGATAATACACCAGGCGTCAAAGGTTTCCGCGAAAAAATAGCCGGTTTGATCATCAAAAAAGCGTGCAGGGGTAAACAAATCGACGCACAGTTTGGCCCTGTCAAGGCTATCGGTAAGTTCGGTTTCATAAAATGTCTCCAAACCGGTCGCAAAATTGGTGGTGTTGATCTGAACGATGTTTTTGTTCAGGTCGTAAAGAGAATAGGTGCCGATGTTGTCGTCGTCATCTTCTTTGTCACAGGAGATGGTGAAAAGGATAACGGCAAGCAATAAGAATGTTTTTGTGGTTTTACTTGATCTCATCATAAACAGGCTTTAATGTCGGTTAATAATTTTGGTGTACAAAATTACAATTTTTAGCGAAAAGGGGAAACGGAGGAGGGAGGGGATGGTTGATTAATGAATTAATAAAAAGCCGGATTGAATAATCCGGCCTGAATCCTGGGTAAAACGGAAAAACGAAATTTAAAGTTTTTTTACGGTTATGTTCAGGTCAACCACTGTCATGGAACTGCCGTCGGTAACATTTCGCACATAGTAGGTGACAGCATCACTTGCCGACAAGTCGTAAACGCCGTGGAAAGTAGCCGAACCAACATCGTTGCTGGAAGTTTTACGTTTGAATTTATGTGTTGTGTTAACCGTACCATTAATTCCGATAGCAGCTTCAAAAGTGTCACCAGTGCTACCTTCAAATGAGGATGTAATGATTATTTCATACTTACCGGCTGTTCCAACCGTTAATGCATCGCTTGCATAAGAGACGCCATTGGCATATCCTCCGGTCAAACCGGTTACCTTATACCAGGTGTTGGCAGTACCGCCGAATGTGCTTGTTCCGTCGGTGATATACATTTCGCCATAAGTGCATGACGTACTTCCTGACGGAGTTTGCCAGGTGGCGTTACCGTTGGCATCGCTGGTAAGTACTTTACCAGCTCCTTCGTTACCATCAACATACTTAAATGTCCCGACCAGATCGAGAGTAGCGCTTGGGAAGGAGTTCCCTATTCCAACATTCTCAAAGGAACTCTCACCATTCGCAAAAATGATGTCTCCTATGTTCATCTGGTAGTCATCATCCGCATCCAGTACATCTGCCATATAACCTATCGTGATATTATAACTCCCGCTCTCTATCGAACTACCTGAAGCCCAGCCAAGAGCAGTATTATAGGAGCCCGAGGTGGTGTACATCATTGAATTCACTCCTATAGCTGTGTTCCCATCTCCTGTTAATTCGGCTACCCCGTCTCCAAGAGCCGAAAACCCTACTGCTGTATTTTCCCATCCACTCGTATTGTTAATCAGCGCATAATAACCCAATGCCGTGTTACCGCCTCCGGTTGTGGTGTTATACATGGCCTCTTCCCCTACCGCTGTATTATCAGATCCCTCTGTCAAACTATTTAAACTCATGTAACCCATACCAGTGTTATCAGCGCCTGTCAAACTCAGATTACCGCTGCCTGCTCCCGTAAAAGTGTTCCCACTGCCATAAGCGTGCAGAAAGGTCGAACCTCCCTGGTAAATGATCCCCTCTGTGGCTGTCGTGGCCACCATATACATATTCCCGCTCACTCCCACATCGCCCGTCACATCCAGCTCATAACCAGGCGTGTCGTTGCCTATACCTATGCTGCCCATGGTAACAAGTGTCTCATCATCAAATGAGATCTTGCCATGGCTTTCCGTGATCAGACCATAGCTGCTTCCGGTTCCGTCTATCACTATGGAACTGCCGCTGGTGATGGCGCCGTCAGCCTGAAGGTTTCTGAAACCATTTATATCCTTGTTGCCGTCTACAACTACTGCTTTGGAGGCTGTTACCGTTCCCGGTGTTACATTCAATAAGTCCGTATTGTTATTCAGATTCGTACGTTCCGTTGATGTGATGATTTCCCCACTGCCGGCAGAGGTCACATCGTCAAGTTCCGTTACGTTATGGCCTGACAAGCTCGTCACCGTGGCTGCATTACCTGTAATATCCCCAACCAGATTGGCTGTAATCGTTCCGGCTGTAAAATTGCCCGAGGCA
>JAFGHD010000080.1 GCA_016939365.1 Bacteroidales bacterium
AGAACCGGGCTGCACCGCAGGGAGTTCATCGAGACCCGCAGGCACTGGTTCACCGGCAAGGTGCACCACCATACCCGCGGAGGGGTGAATGTGCTGAACCTGGTGGAAGGAAGGGAAGCGGTGGTAGAGAGCCCCTCGGGCGCCTTCGAACCTTTTGTGGTGCATTACGCGGAAACCTTTATAGTCCCCGCCGCGGTCGGGGAGTATACCATTGCTCCCTGCGGGGAGTCGGCAGGGAAACAGTGTGCCACGGTGAAAGCGTATGTGAGGAGCTGACCCGTCAACAGGTTCCCATCGGCCTGTTGCAGGGACCTTAAAACGAGAAAGTCATGTGGAGATCTGTTCCTGAGAAATACACCCTGACGGCGGCCCTTTTGATTTGCCTGTGTGCCGTGCACGGCCAGCAGGTGCTTGAAGCGGACCTGGACCGGTTCAATGCTTTCAACCAGGTAGAGAACGGATGGTGCGCCTCCGACGCGACCATCTCCCTGTTGCTGCCCGACAGCGCCACGCTGTGGTTGTTCGGCGACTGCATCGTGGGAACGAAGGTTTCCACATTCGATGTGAACGATGCAAACACCACGATGATCAACAATGCGGCGATCATCGAGGACAACGGGCTCCTCAGGGCCCACTTCACCGGCACCTGGCAGGATCCGGGTTCACTGATCCCTTCCGTGGACGGCGATATTTTCTGGCCGGAGCATGCCACGGTGGAAAACGATACCCTGAAGATCTTCGCGGTGCGGATCATCCTGGAAGATACCGGCGTGCCGGGATTCAACTTCCGGGTGGGCACCACCCACATGGCCCGCTTTACCTATCCCGGCATGGAGCATATCCGGACGGAGGAGGTCTCCTCTATAACCGATTCGACCATGCGGTTCGGTACCCATGTGCTGGAGGAGGACGGGTTCAAATACATCTTCGGGAAGAAGGACACGGTGGTCAACGGACTGAAATATCCCGTTCCCATGCTCGCCAGGGTGGACAGCACGGTGGATGAACCCTGGCAGTTCTATGCCGGGGAAGGTAACTGGACCTATGATTGCCGGCAGGCAGTGCCCGTGGGCGACAGGCCCATGAGCGAGTCGTTCTTCGTTCACAAGAAGAACGGCAAATACCATCTGATCATGCATGAGATCTGGCTGATCGGGGAACTTTATATCCTCGAGGCGGATGCGCTGACCGGACCCTGGAACCGGGCAGCATCCGGAGGCATTGAGAAAAAATTCGCGGTCATCAGCAGCCCTGAAAAGAACTTCACCTACAACCTGTTCGCCCATCCCCAGTTCGGGAACGGCGACGACCTGCTGATCTCGTTCAATGTCAACAACAGCGATTTCTGGCCCATTTACGACGACACAAGGCATTACCGGGCCCGGTTCTACAGGATGGATGTGGATGAGGCGCTCCAGGCGGCCGTCCCGGATACCCTGGACATCTGGGCGGATTTCACGGGTACAGGCACGAGTGGCGATATCCGGACCGCTGACCGTGATCCGGCCGCTCTGCATCTGTGGGCACATGGCAGGATACTCCACCTGGAAAATGTCGGCAGTCCCCGCCTCCTGGAGATTTTCAGTGCGGACGGGAAGCTGTACCTGTCCAAACGGATCCAACCGGACGAAGCGGTATCGCTGGAGGGGATCCCGGAGACAGTCCTGCTGGTCCGGCTGAGCGACCGCCACGGGTCGGTGGTCCGCCGGATCGTGAACACCTACTGATCCTGTTGCCCGTCCTTCAGCCTCCGGCCTTCACGTATTTTCTGATCCAGCTCATCGACGGCTTTCTCAGCCTGGTCGATCTTTTTATGTTTAAACTACCTTTTTCCCGTACCCTGTTATGGTTAGATTTTTGTCCGCCGGATCCTTCTTACGGAGAGTACTGATCGTGTCATTGATGATTTTCTCCCATTTCTCAGCCATCTGTAATTCTCCGGACAATGTAAGCGAGTCGTAATCATTGTTATAAAATTCCAGTTTGGCCGGCGGTTTTTTCATATCCCTGAATGACAGGATCAGTTCTATTTTATCAATGACCAGGATTTTTTCTTTATGCTGGGTGACGGTCCTGATCTCCTTTTTCAGATGGCATCTTTCCACTTCAGTCAGGTCGACCACTTCCCTGGTGTCATTGATTGAGGTGCCCCTGATAAAAAAGAGTTTCATGTTTTCCCGGTCATCGACTCCGATGTAGGTCTGATCCCAGCTGTCATGCTGTGTAATGATACTGCCATTTTCTTCTGCAAATGATTTCAATACAGCAAGTTTGTTTTCAGAACGAAGTTTGTTCCTGTAATAAAAATGAATCGCAAGCGCAATAAGGGTCATGACCACAGTGATCCATACTGCCAGATTGAAATAGTCCATATGTCTGTTTTTTAATGAATGATGTAACCGGATGAGTAAAAAAAGGTATCGGAAGCTGTATGGCTGATATTGCGGTCTTGCTTTCCGGATGGCATTTGGGGGTTCCCCAGGAGATCAGGAACGGTGAAAACAATGACCGGGAGACATGCTGCAGCGAACTGCTTCATTGATCTTTTTTATTTAGACGCGAATGGTCGATCAGGTAACCCTTCAATAATGTGTTTGGTTTGTTTCTGTCGCTGCCTTAAATTGCATGCAATCAATCCCGGTCCCATATGCCAGGCAATCCCGGTATACCATCCCGGCGCCGGCAGAAGCTGAAGCGGACGGTTGTGACGGTCATCCTTATCAGCCTGGCGCTGCTCTACGGCCTGGTGGTCTTCCTTGTGATCACCAGGGGCCACAGGTCGGAAAGTTCCGGTGGGGCTGAAGTCCCCGGTGAGGATGTCGCGGTTGCCTTTTCCGGGGATGACACGGATCCGGATACGGCCGGCGGACTGGTCGCAGATGATATGTATCTGATGGCCAGGGAGAAACATACTTCCTACTGGACCGATCACACGAACAGAGAGGCATTATCCAACGCCATCCGCCTGTACCGCAGGGCACTGGAAAAGGATCCTGAACATGCCCGCGCC
>JAFGHD010000010.1 GCA_016939365.1 Bacteroidales bacterium
CAATGGCAGGGAATGTGCGGCAGGCGTCTACTTCTGGGTTTTTGAATGCACGTTCGGCCCGGAAAACCTCAAAAAAACACTCAAAGGTAGCGTGACACTGCTGAGGTGATATTAAACAAGACAACAAACGGATGATCAGACAACCGTTGACATACCTTAATATCCTTACCATAAGCCTCATGGTGTACACCGGTGTGCTTCACGGACAGGATAATTATTACTGGGTGGGCGGTCAGGGCAACTGGTCAGAGATCAGCCACTGGGCCACATCCTCAGGTGGCACCACATTCCACATCGAGATACCTTCAGGCGATGACCATGTGATCTTCGACCAGAATTCTTTTGCAGGCACGGGGGATACTGTTTTCGTTGACGCAGGCAACAACGTCTGCGGGTCGATGACCTGGAGCAATGTGCCTTACAAACCCACCCTGACAGGTGCCGACACACTGCTGTTCCGGATTTACCAATCGCTGACCCTCGATACAGGAATGGTGTGGGATTACCGGGGGACCCTTGCTTTTGAGGATACCCTGGGTGGACAGACCATCCGGACGGCCGATCATCAGTTTTACAACGACGTCTATTTCAACGGTAAAGGAGGCCAATGGACACTTCTCGATTCGCTCAAGATCGCCGATACGGTGGATTTCTTTTACAGGAAGATCATTTTCAATGCCGGTCATATCATTACGAACGGTCAGGGAGTAAAGGTTGAAGGGCTCAGCTCCATCAGCACGGAAGAGCGGATTCTGGACATCCGGAATTCCACCCTGCTCATTGAGGGTTCATGGCAGGTATACGGCACCCACCTCACAGTCCTGGCTGAGCCTTCCCTGATCCAGGCCACGGAATTCGTCACCAATATTGACGGAGACTATCTGGTTTTTGATGACATCGAATTCACCGGCCCTTTTTCCGGTTTGCTGAACAGCAATATCCGAAGCCGGCATGATGTAGTCTACTTTCACGGAAGCGGCATCATGGAGGGTAATTTTACTGCAGACTCGGTCACTTTTGTCGGTAACGGCCTGGACTCATGCATGGTGAACGGCACTGATACCATCAACGTGATCCATCTTCAGAGCTTCGGACGTATCATGGGTGAAAACCACAGGATACACAAGGTGGTCGGAGATGATTTCCTCAAATTCACGGGGCACGGGAACCATGTGGACTCCGCCCTGATCAACGGCATCGGGCTGGTCACGGGCACCAACGACTTCGATGTGCTGCTGTTCAACACTCTCGGGGTCATGGATGGTTTCAACTATTGCGACCATGCCATTTTCAGTGCCGACGGAGAGATTTACGGGATGAACACGTATGACAGTCTTTCCTTCACACCGGGTTTCTTTTACATGCTGGAAAACGATTCGGTCCAGACAGTACTGAGCTACTTCAGGCTGATGGGCGAATGCGAGCATCCCATTATGATGACCAGTGACATCAACACCGTACAGGCGAGGATCCATTATATGGCATCCGGGGGCTTGCACAGCGAATACCTTGCCCTGAGGGATATCCGTATCACAGGGCCGGGACCGTTTACCGTCGATTACGCGGTTGATCTGGGCAATAATTCAGGATGGATGCTGAACCCGATGGTGGAAAAGGATCTCTACTGGGTGGGAGGAACCGGCAACTGGGATGACCGGAACCACTGGTCGCTCTCCTCAGGAGGTCCGGGCGGCGAGTGCCCGCCCACAGCCGTCGACAACGTCTTCTTCGACGAGAACTCATTCAGCGGCGCAAACCAGGTTGTCACCGTCAATGTAAAGTACGGCATCTGCCATAACATGGACTGGAGCGGAGCAGCCTTCGAACCCGTCTTCGTCGGTCCCGACACCAACAACCTCCGTATTTACGGATCCCTCACCTTTGTCCCCGGGATGAATATGTCTTTTCCGGGAAAAGTCTACTTCGAATCGACGGAAATGGGAGATACCGTTACCATGTCCGGACACTTTTTCTTCCGGAATACCTATTTCCAGGGACGAAACGGCGGGTGGAAACTACTGGACGACTACAGCACTCTGGACACCCTGTTTTTCCTTCATGGCACTCTGAACACCAATGACCAGACGATCGAGGTAAAGAATTTCAACTCTGCGGACACCACGACCCGCACGCTCCTGCTGGGCAAATCCGAGATCACCGTGACCCAGCAGATGGCCGATGCGTGGTGGCTCAACGGAGCCAACCTGACCTTCGACGGTGATGAGTCGACCATTCATGCCACCGGCCCCCTGGAGGGGCATGTGCGCAGCGATAATTCGGCCTGGCTGGTCTACAACAATGTCTTCATCTATGGACTGAGGTCCCAGCTGAAAAACAACGCCATCTGCAAATACAATCTCGTGACGTTCTTCAATGCCGAAAATGAATCCAACGGGAATTGCTCCATCGACACCCTGACCTTCATGGGCCCCTTCGGGGCAGTCCGGAACAATGATACCATCAATGTGGTGGAATGCCGCGGTGTGAGCGATACCATCGCAGGAGGATTTCATATTATCCACAGGGCCAATTTCTACGAGAACGGCATCGTTTACGGGATGAACCAGATCGACACGTTGTTCTTTTACAGCACCGGCCTGATGCAGTTTATCAACACGGTGGATACGGCTGTCTTTGTGGGTGAAGTGGCAGTGGAGGGCAGGAACACCTTCAACAAGCTTACATTGACCAAGGGATGCCAATACACTTTTGAGCGCGATTCAACGCAGACCATTGTTGACCGCTGGACGGCCAACGGGGATTGTACCGGATCAATCATCCTGCAATCGGATGCCACGGGGAGGCAGGCCTATATCCGTAAGGTCAACGGCCCGGTCATGCTGGATTATGTATCCATACGCGATATTCATGCCATCGGATCGCAGATACCTTTCAAGGCCATCAATGCCATTGATCTGGGCAACAATACCAACTGGGAGATCACCCAGCCCGACCCCCTGGGGCTTTACTGGGTGAACGGCCAGGGCAGCTGGGATGACCCTTTCCACTGGGCTGCATACAGCGGCGGACCGGGTAACTACTGCGTTCCCAAGGAAATAGACGATGTATATTTCGATGAGAACTCCTTCCTTACTTTGGAGGATACCGTTCTCGTCAATGTCAACAACGCCGTGTGCCGCAACATGGACTGGACCGGATCGGCCGCATGGCTGCCTACTTTCCTCGGAGCCGACACCAACAAACTGATCATCTACGGCTCCCTGACCCTGAATAACGGCATGATCAACCGTTTCAGCGGCCCGGTGATTTTCGAGGAGATCGGCGCCAAATACAAATCCGGAAAATCTCCAACGGACAGCATCCGCACCTTCGGACGCCTGTTCCTGAACAACATCTATTTCCAGGGAGTCAACGGCGGCTGGACATTGCTGGATTCGCTCAGCACCATGCGAAACATAGAGTTTGTCCACGGACATCTGACAGTCAACAGCCAGAAGATCAACTGCTCACGATTCCTTTCCAACTACCAGAACGACAGGATACTGGATATCACGAATTCCACAATCGACATGTCCGTCATCAATTTCGATGCCTGGTACATGGACGGAACGAATGTGATCCTCTTCGCAGACAACTCACTGCTCCATACCAGCGGGTATGCATGCCACATCAAGAACAAGAACGGCACTTACCTCAGGTTTCACGATGTCATGGTAGACGGTGTCAATGCCGGGATATACAACTACGATAACGTGGTGGAGTTCAACCGTGTTGATTTCAATGCGGAGCTGGGGCACACCCGGGGCAACTATGTGATCAACAGGGTAAAATTTTATGGCGATTTCGGTTCCATGCTCGATCATTCCGAAACCAACACAGCTCTCTTTTACGGCACGAACGGAACCATCGAGGGCACCCACGATGTGGGCACCGCCACTTTCTTCGCCAAGGGAAAGATCATCAACAACAACCATTTCGGACATTGCACCTTTATGGTAGACGGTGACTTCTTCGGTACGAATTTCTTTGACACACTCACTCTGACGCCGGGAGGTACCTACAGGCTACAGTCAGGAAAAACCCAGACGATCCATGATCAGATGAATGTGCGTGCCAACAACTGTTTCGGCATATCCCTCAAATCCATCACACCCGGTCTTGAGGCCTATATATTCAAGGAGGCCGACACCGTGGTCGGTGATTTTATGGAGATACGCGACATCCACGCCACGGGTAATGCCCTGTTCTATGCCGGCGGATATTCGGAGAACCTGGGTAATGTGGAAGGCTGGATCTTCGATAACGCTCCGGGATACATTTTCGGGTTCGGTGACATGGTGCAGCGTTTTTGCTATGGATCCGAATACGAGATCACCACCGAAAACTTCAACGGAACATCAAGTACACAGTATTTCTGGAACAATTCCAACACGCCGGGCGATCCGTCCCTGGTCGTCACCGAGCCCGGGACCTATTATCTTGTAGTGGACTACAGTGAGGACTGCACGATCCTCGACACCGTGGTGGTCGAGGCGGACCTGCCGCCTGTGGCAATCATGGATGAGGGACCTTTCTGCGAAGGGGAAGTAATCGGCCTGGATGTCTTTCCGCGTGGATTACAATATACCTACAAATGGTTCGACGAAAGCGAAGAGCCGCACCTGGACGCATCCATCGACCTGACGGGAAGCACTGTATGGGTGGAGGTAACCGATACCCTCACGGGATGCACAACCCGGGACGAGAAGGAGATCATCGTCAAGGAGACACCTGATCCGGAGGATTGGCTGGGTGAGGATCAGACACTTGTATTTGGAGAGTCCATTCTCCTCAATGCCGGACCTGGAGATACCTGGTCATGGAGCACCGACGATCCGCTTGTCGTCATCGATAACGCCACACTGCAATCCATTGAGGCTATCGGAACACCTGAGGGAGTGACTTATACGGTGGTGGTCGACCTGGCCGGATGCAAGGGAAGCGGAAGTATCCTGCTCGGGGAATATCCAAGATGCGCGGCAGCCGTTCCCACAGCCTTCACCCCCAACGGCGACGGCGTCAACGACATCCTTTACGTCAGGGGCAACGGATTGGTGGATATTACCTTCCTGCTGTTTGACCGCTACGGCAAGCTTGTCTTCCAGACCACCGATCTGGATCAGGGCTGGGATGGATACACCGATAGCGGAAAACAGGAAAATGAAGTCTATACCTATTACCTGAAGGCTGTCTGTGCAGACGGCGGACTGATAGAGACCGAAGGTAATATAACGGTTCTGAGATGAACCTTAAGATTCACATACATCGCATCACTGCCTGCCTCATGCCGCTGTTCATGTGGCTTACAGGATTAGAGGGCCAGGATATCCATTATTCCCAGTTCTACTCCATGCCCCTGTATGTGAATCCCGCCTTCACGGGAAACCATGAATGCGACTTCCGTGCCGGGCTGAATTACAGGCAACAGGCCGCCTCATTCACAGTTCCTTTCGAGACATACTCGGCCTTCGGTGACACCCGAATCTATCCGAAATTTCTCAAAAGAAGGGCATGGATCGGGTTGGGAGGTCATTTCTACTATGATAACGCCGGCGACGGAGGGCTCCAAAAAACACAGGGCATGTTTTTCGGTGCTTTCAGCCAGGGATTCAACAGCGACAACTCCCTGTACGGCAGCCTCGGGATCGGTCTGGGCCTCACCAACCGGAGCATCAACTACAACAAGCTGATCTTCGATTCACAGTGGGATCCGATCGGACTGGAGTTCGATCCCAGCCTACCCAATGAGGAAAGTTTCAGTGACCGTTCCCTTTTCTATCCCGACTTCAACATGGGACTGTCGGTTCACCACCTGGTGAACGACTCATGGATGTACGAACTGGGCGCCAGCCTGAGCCATATCACCAAACCGAGCGAATCTTTTTTCGGTGAAAACAACCGGGTGGAATGGAAATGGATTGCCCACGGGGGTGCTCAGATCATTGCCGCGGACAACATCCTGATCAAACCGGAGGCTTTCTTTGTAGCACACGAAGGCGTCTCCGAGATGGTTTTCGGCGGTAATGCCGTTTTCGGAAGATACGGCCTGAGACTTCACGGAGGTATCTGGCACCGACTGAACCGGGATGTGATACCTGTGGCGGGGATCGAATACAACAAGCTTACCCTGCTGTTCAGCTACGATATCAATATATCAAAACAGCGCCTTGCTTCCCGGTACGATGGAGGATTCGAACTCTCGCTGGTGAAAAGGTTCTGTGCACGCAGGTCAACCAAGAGGGAACCATGCAAGTTCCTTGAGTTTTAAGAAGAACTTGCCAAGATGTGGGACTATGATAACTATGATCATCCCTAAAGGATACTCACCCGGAGTGATGTCAGGGACTCATAGAACACAAACACAGCCATTGAAGCCGCTCTTCTGCCTGTTCATCGTTTTCATTTCATTATCCGCCAGGTCACAATACCTTGAAAATCCGTCATTTGAGGGGGAACCCGCACCCAACTTCCCACCACCTGGATGGGTGATCTGCGGTATTTACAGTACCCCTGATATCCTCCCCGGAGTCTGGGGAGTATATTTGCCGCCATCCGACGGGGTCACCTACCTGGGAATGACTGCCAGGCCGGATTATACCAATGAAGACGTACAGGCACATCTCATCACACCCCTTTCCATGGATTCCTGTTACCGGATCAGGATAGACCTGGCTTACCAGCAATGGGTCAACAGCACCAACATGTCGCCGGTAATACTGAAAATCTATGGTTCAAACCTGTATTGTAACAAAAGCAATCTGATATGGGAATCCAATCCTGTTTCGAACACGGAGTGGGAGACCCAGGAATTTCTCATCAAACCCGATCCATACGATTACGAATACCTTTTACTGGAGACCAGCTGGGTGAGCACTCCTCCTTACTGGGGATATGTCCTTATGGACAACATCCGCATTGAGACCACCCCGCATGTGGACCTGGGCAATGACACCACCATCATTTCATGCGGCAATGATTCACTGGTACTGAATGCAGGCTCGGGATTCGCCGCCTATCTCTGGCAGGACGGATCGACCGACTCCACCTTCGTCGTTTATTCGACCGGTCTCTACTGGGTGCAGGTAAGCAATGAGATCGGTTGCACGGATACGGACTCCATTTATGTCACCTTCGATGAGTATGTGGAGATGATCTCTGAATTGCCCGACACCGCAGCCATCTGTGAAGGAGAGGTTCTGGAGATTACCGTCAATGTAAGTAACGGGAGACCGCCCTATTCGTACCTGTGGGATGAGACATCCGACACGACGGCATCCATCATAGTATCCCCCGATACACTGACGACCTATCATGTCGGTATCACAGACGGGTGCGGAAACACCATATACGATTCAATAACCGTTGTGGTCATGCCTCCTCCCGACATCTGGCTGGGCAATGACACCACCATCTGTCACGGTGAAACCCTGATGCTGCATGCTGGGCCGGGTCACCTGGGTTACTCGTGGCAGGACGGCTCCCAGGATTCCACCTATCTGGTCACACAGCCCGGACTTTACTGGTGCGAGATACTCTCAACCAATTACTGTACTGCACGGGACAGCATCAATGTGAACATGTACCCGCCGATCAACCTGGATATCGGCAACGGGA
>JAFGHD010000081.1 GCA_016939365.1 Bacteroidales bacterium
TACCTCACCCATCTGACCGAGCGCAACCTGTCGGTGGATGAGGTGGCGCCACGAATCAGGCTGGAGATGGCCACGGGTCCGGACTATTTCATGGAGATCGCCAGGCTACGTGCGGCCCGGCTGCTCTGGGCCCGGATCGTCAAAGCTTACGGCACCAGCAGCGAAGAGGTGACGAAGGCGGACATCCACTGCACCACCTCATCATGGAGCATGACCCTGTACGACCGCCACGTGAACATGCTGCGGAGCACCACGGAGGCTATGTCGGCCATCCTGGGAGGCTGCAGCTCCCTGACCGTCCTGCCGTTCGACCACCTCCATACCTCCGGGGATGAGTTCGGGGAACGGATCGCCCGCAACCAGCAGCTCCTGCTCAAGGAGGAATCCTACCTCGACCGCGTCGCCGACCCTGCCGCAGGTTCCTACTTTATCGAAAACCTGACCGACTCACTGATCACCCACGCCTGGAAGCTGTTCCTCGAAGTGCAGGAAAAGGGAGGATTCCTGGAGGCATTCCATACCGGATTCATCCAGGAATGGATCCGGGAATCGGCCGCCGGCAAGCTCAGGAATCTGGCCGTCAGAAAGGAGACCCTGCTGGGTACCAACCACTTTCCCAACTCTTCAGAGACATTGGCCCGGGATATCCCATCCTCCCTGTTCAATCCTGAGAACCTGACGGCCCCCGGGGCTGAGACCGAGACATTGAGGTTGTTCCGCGGCGGTCAGATGTTTGAAACGCTGCGGTATCAGACTGACATCCATGCGCTGAAATCCGGCAGGCGTCCCTCGGTCATGCTGCTCCCCCTGGGCAACGTGGCCATGCGAAGGGCCCGGGCACAGTTCGCAGGCAACTTCTTCGCCGTGGCAGGCTTCACCATCATCGACCACCCGGGATTCCGGAATGCGGGGGAAGCGGTGGAGGCGTTCCGGAACAACCCGGCGGAGATCGCGGTCATCTGCAGCTCCGACGTGGAGTACCCGGCCATTGTACCGCCTTTGTTCGAAAAGCTGAAGAACGATACCATCGTGGTGGTGGCCGGATATCCGAAAGAGAGTGCGGAGGAACTGAAAATGATGGGCATCCGCCATTTCATCCACCTTCGTTCCGATATCCCGGAAACCTTGAGCCAATTCCAGAAAGAACTGGGTATAATTCCATAACCGTTTGAATCAGAGTTCCTATATGAAGCCGAATTTTCATAGTCTCGATATCAGGGGCATCCGGCGGGGCGGTGTTCCGCCTGAAGGCCCTTTACCGGAGTGGATGACCGCCGAGCAGATACCGGTGAAGCCCTTTTACGCCGAAGCGGACCTTGAGGGGATGGAGCACCTGGGTTATGCGGCCGGCATCCCGCCTTACCTCCGGGGGCCATACGCCACGATGTATGTGATGCGGCCGTGGACCATCCGGCAGTACGCCGGCTTCTCCACGGCGGAGGAGTCCAACGCCTTCTACCGGCGCAACCTCGCGGCGGGCCAGATAGGGCTCTCCATCGCCTTCGACCTGGCCACCCACCGGGGCTACGACTCGGATCATCCCCGCGTGGTGGGCGATGTGGGCAAAGCCGGCGTGGCCGTGGATTCCATCCTCGACATGAAGGTGCTCTTCGACCAGATACCGCTCGACCGCATGTCGGTCTCGATGACCATGAACGGCGCCGTGCTGCCCGTAATGGCCTTCTATATCGTCGCGGCAGAGGAGCAGGGCGTCTCCATGAAACAGCTCACCGGCACCATCCAGAACGATATCCTGAAGGAGTTCATGGTGCGCAACACCTATATTTATCCCCCGGAGCCCTCCATGCGGATCATCGCCGATATCTTCCGGTTCACCTCGCAGCACATGCCGAAGTTCAACTCCATCTCGGTCAGCGGCTACCACATGCAGGAGGCAGGCGCCACGGCCGACCTGGAGATGGCCTATACCCTGGCCGACGGCATGGAGTACCTGCGGACGGGCGTGGCCTCAGGGCTGGACATCGACGCCTTTGCGCCCCGCATCTCCTTCTTCTGGGGGGTGGGCATGAACCACTTCATGGAGATCGCCAAGCTGCGGGCGGCACGGATGCTCTGGGCCAGGATCGTCCGTGGGTTCAATCCCAAAAACCCGAAGTCGATGGCGCTGCGCACCCATTGCCAGACCTCGGGCTGGAGCCTGACCGAGCAGGATCCTTTCAACAACGTGGCGCGCACCTGTATCGAGGCGCTGGCCGCGGCTTTGGGCCACACCCAGTCGCTGCACACCAACGCGCTGGACGAGGCCATCGCACTGCCTACCGACTTCTCGGCACGCATCGCCCGCAACAACCAGATATACCTCCAGGAAGAGACCAATATCCGCCGGAACGTCGATCCCTGGGGCGGATCATACTATGTGGAGTATCTGACCCATGCGCTGGCCCGCCGGGGCTGGCAACTGATCCGTGAGGTCGAGGATCTGGGCGGGATGGCCAAAGCCATCGGGAGCGGCATCCCCAAGATGCGGATCGAGGAGGCGGCCGCACGGAAGCAGGCCCGCATCGACTCGAACAAGGATACCATCGTGGGGGTGAACAAATACCGCCTGGAGAAGGAATCACCCATCGACACGCTCGAGGTGGACAACACGGCCGTGCGGGAGACCCAGATCCGCAGGTTGGAGCAACTCCGCCGGGAGCGGGATGAGACCGCGGTGACCGAAGCGCTGGAGGCCATCACCCGTGCCTGCGAGACGGGCCGGGGCAACCTGCTTGAGCTGTCCGTGGAGGCAGCCCGGAGAAGGGCTTCGCTGGGAGAGATATCCATGGCCTGCGAGAAGGCGTTCGGACGGTATAAGGCCGAGATACGGGCCATATCCGGCGTCTACTCCTCCGAGACCCGCGGCAGCGGCAGCTTCAAGAAGGCGTGCAGCCTGGCCGACCGCTTTGCGGAACTCGAAGGCCGCCGGCCCCGTATCATGGTGGCCAAGATGGGCCAGGACGGCCACGACCGCGGCGCCAAGGTGGTCTCCACCGGCTTCGCCGACATGGGCTTCGACGTCGACATCGGCCCCCTGTTCCAGACACCCGAGGAGACTGCCCGGCAGGCTGTCGAGAACGACGTCCATATCGTCGGCGTCTCCAGCCTCGCCGCAGGACATAAAACCCTCGTACCTCAACTGATCGCGGAGCTCAGAAAGCTCGGCCGCGACGACATCATGGTCATCGTGGGCGGAGTCATCCCTCCGCAGGACTACGACTTCCTCTACAAGGCCGGCGTGATGGCCATCTTCGGCCCCGGAACCGTCATCTCCGACTGCGGCATCCAGCTCCTGGAGATACTGATCACGGCAAGGGAAGAATAAACCGCAGATCGAAAACCGTTGATCTGTCCGGCTGAACAGACGGGTTTACCCGGCTTATAGACGGACCTGGCCGAAGGGTATGCAGGGGCTGGAATCGGATATCAATACATCTTCCGGTCGTTGATGTGATCTGCACGTGTTGACCACACCCCAAACATCAGAGGGATTGGTCCCCCGGAGTGGATATACTTATGGGTTAACGCCCGTTTTATTCTCAGGCAGGCTACCCTCCGGCCTGAAGGCCGGGGTAATGGATGCGGATTACTATTCCGTCCCGGTCGGAATACCCCGAAGTGAGATTCCGCAGGATCAGTAATCCCTGTTGTACTGAACGACGTACTCCATCGAATTGAGTTCCAGGGCGACGAGGTTGCCGAAGCCATCTCGGTTGTTCATGTAGCAGCCGTTGTCAAGGTCGATGAACCAGTAACTCTTGGTGCGGATGCTCATGTCAATGAATTCGAGGCTGACGGGCATATGGCCATGGATGATCTTCTTGTTCCTGACCTTCTCGGGCCGGATATCATAATCGCGCACCCAGAGCATTGAGCTTTTATCCTCGAAGGGATCATCCTTTTTAAAGTTGAATCCGGCATGGACGAGGAAGAAATGGTCCAGCTCGATGAAGTATTCCAGCCTGCGCATCCAGTCGATGTAATCCCGGGGGATATCAAGGAGGTTCTTTACCTTGAAGCTTTCGAGGGTTTTCCTTCCGCCCAGGGACAGCCACTCTTTCCGTACCCTCAGGGGTGAACGGAATCCGAGGAAGCTTTTCCGCTGGGATTCCTCATCAAAAGTCCTGAGCATAAAGTCCTCATGGTTCCCGATCAGGGCACGGACCTTGAAACCGCTACGCTCCAGGTTCATGATGAAATCGATGGTCTCGCGGGAGTATGGCCCCCGGTCGATATAATCGCCCAGAAAATAAAATGAATCTGTCCCTTCGGGGCGGATCAGTTCTGAGAAAAGGGCTTCCAGTGTTTTGGCACAACCGTGGATATCGGGGATCACCCATTGCCTGCCCATGACCGCAGCTATTTCTTTCCCTGATTGGCGATCTGTTCCATCAGCCTGCGCACCTCCTCCGGATCACCGATGAACTCATCCCTGACCAGGTTCAGGTCATCGTCAAATTCGAACACATACGGAATGCCGGTGGGTATGTTCAGTTCCAGGATGTCCCGGTTGCTGATGTCCTTCAGGTATTTGACAATCCCGCGTATGCTGTTGCCATGGGCCGAGACGATCACCTCACCATGCTTGCGGAGCATCGGCGCCATTTCATCTTCCCAATAGGGCACCACGCGGTCGACCGTATGACACAGTGCCTCGGTAGCCGGGACCTGTGACCGCTCCAGCTTTTCGTACTTGGGGTCATCTTTTGCATGCCGGGGATCACCATCCTCCAGCGGCGGCGGGGGTACATCAAAGCTTCTTCTCCACAGGTGCACCTGTTCATCTCCGTATCTGGCAGCGGTCTCCTTCTTGTTCAGCCCCTGCAGCATCCCGTAGTGCTTTTCATTGAGCCGCCATGACTTGTACACGGGAATATAAAGCAGGTCCATCTCGTCCAGGATCAGCCACAGCGTCCTGATGGCCCGCCTGAGATATGAGGTGTAGGCCACCCGGAAATGAAACCCCTGCTCCTTCAGGAGTCTCCCTGCCTTCCGGCCTTCTTCGATGCCCTTTTCCGACAGATCGATATCCGTCCATCCGGTAAAACGGTTCTCCTTGTTCCACAAGCTCTCGCCGTGCCTGATCAGAACCATTCTTTTCATAAAATCATCTATTTACTTTTTTAAGCGAAAAAAACAGGGGCAAAGTTACGAACTTTTCAGGCATCGGGGAAACCGGTAGCCCTGAACTTACCCTTCCTCTATCCCAGATTAAGGGTATTGAAGGACACATTCATCAACCCTGCCCGCTCAATCCCTGCCCCCTTTGCCATTCAGCAGGTGCGTAACAAAGGTGTTTCGCAGCCGAAGGAGGGCACTGAGCGCAGCCGAAGTGCCCGGTTATCCCCATATTACCTACTTTAGCACCCTGAAACAACGGTCACTACATCACATGGAACAACTGTTCAGGAAGGTCAACAATATCACCGGCTGGAGCGTCTTTTCCATCGCCGCCTTCGTCTATATCTCCACCTCTGAGCCTACCACGAGCTTCTGGGACTGCGGGGAATACATCAGCACGGCCTACAAGCTGCAGGTGGGCCACCCGCCGGGGGCGCCCTTCTTCCAGCTCCTGGGAAGGTTCTTCTCGATGTTCGCTTTCGGAGACACCACCCAGGTTGCATATATGGTCAATATCCTCTCAGCGCTCTCGGGCAGCTTCACCATCCTGTTCCTGTTCTGGAGCATCACCCTGCTGGCCAGGAAAATAGCAGACAGAAGCGGGGAGATGACCCGTGAAAAAATCTTTGCCATTGCCGGCAGCGGTGTTGTCGGTGCGCTGGCCTATACCTTCTCGGATTCGTTCTGGTTTTCCGCGGTGGAGGGCGAGGTGTATGCCATGTCCTCTTTCTTCACTGCGCTGGTGTTCTGGTCGATCCTCAAATGGGAGCGTGTGGCCGGAGAGCCCGGATCGGACCGTTGGCTGATCTTCATCGCCTATCTCATGGGGCTCTCCATCGGCGTGCACCTGCTGAACCTGCTGGCTATCCCGGCCATCACCCTCGTTTATTTTTTCAGGAAATACAAAAATCCACATTGGAGAAGCATCCTGATCACGCTGGTCATCTCGTTTCTGATCCTCGCATTCATCATGTACGGCATCATCCCCTGGGTGGTGAAGATGGCCGGCAACTTCGAGCTCTTCTTCGTGAATGCGATGGGACTGCCGTTCAATACCGGCACTGTCATCTATTTTGCAGCACTCACCGGAGTCATCATCTGGTTGCTGAGGTATGCCCGGAAGCTAGGAAAATCATTGCTTCATACGATCGTCATAGCCATCGTGTTCCTTCTGATCGGCTATTCATCCTTTTTCATGCTGATCATCCGTTCCAATGCCAATCCGCCCATCGACGAGAACAGCCCGGAGGATGCCATTGCCCTGCTGGCCTATCTGAACCGGGAGCAATACGGCGACTGGCCTCTGCTATACGGGCCTTATTACAATGCCCCCATAACAGGCCGCAAGGACGGGCGGCCGGTCTACCGGAAAGATCCGGAAAAAGAGAGGTATGTCGTTATTGATCACAGAAAGGATGTCCTTCCTGTCTACGATCCTGCCTTCCTGACCTTTTTCCCGAGGATGTGGAACAACCAGGAAAGCAGGTATATCAACGATTACAAGAAATGGGGGAAGGTGACCGGCATCCCGGTCACGAGCACTGATGAGTATGGGGAGACCGAAACACTGGACAAGCCGACATTCAGTGAGAATCTACGCTACTTCTTCCGGTACCAGCTCGGGCATATGTATTTCCGTTATTTCATGTGGAATTTTGCAGGTCGTCAGAATGACATCCAGGGGATGTCCGATCGCAGGGACGGCAACTGGATCACGGGTATACCGTTCATCGACAGTACACGGCTGGGAACGGATGAGCCTGTTCCGGAAAGCATGCGGAACAAGGCATACAACCGGTTCTTTCTGTTGCCGTTACTGCTGGGTCTGACCGGCCTCTGTTTTCATTACAGGAAACACCCCAAAGACACCCTGGTGGTCACCATGCTGTTCATCATGACCGGTATCGCCATCGTGATATACCTCAACCAGCACGCTCCCCAGCCCAGGGAGCGGGACTACGCCTACGCGGCCTCCTTTTATGCCTTTGCCATCTGGATCGGGCTGGGTGTGATGGCATTGAACGACATGTCCCGTAAATACTTCCAGTCCACTCTGACCCCTGTGGCGGTCACACTGCTCTGTCTGCTGCTGGTGCCCTTTGTCATGGCCAGGGAAGGATGGGACGACCATGACCGCTCCGGCCGTTATGTGGCGCTTGCCGTAGCGAAGAACTATCTCAATTCCTGCGCACCGAACGCCATCCTGTTCACCAACGGCGACAACGACACCTTCCCCCTCTGGTACGCACAGGAGGTCGAAGGCATCCGCACCGACGTAAGGGTGGTGAACCTCAGCCTGCTCAACACCGACTGGTATATCGACCAGATGACGCGCAAAGCCTACGACTCCGACCCGCTCCCCTTCTCCCTCACTCATAAGCAGTACCGGGACGGCACCCGCGATCTTACCTACCTGATCGAGAATGAGAACATCAGGGATCATGTCGACCTGGAGGAGCTGTTCCGGATCATCCATACCGATGAAAGCAAGCTCAGGGTGAGGACCCGATACGGTGACCTGGATTATTTTCCGACAAAAAAGTTCAGGTTTCCGGTCGACCCGGCCACGGTGCTTGCCAACGGAACCGTGGCGTCTGAGCTGGCGGATAAGGTTGTAGACGAGATACGCTGGACCATTAACAGCACCGCCATCGGGAAGAACCACCTGATGGTGCTCGACCTGCTGGCACACAACCACTGGGAACGCCCCGTCCACTTCGCGATCACCACAGGCAGCGATGCCTATATCGGACTCGAGGAGTACTTCCAGCTCGAAGGGCTCACCTACCGGCTCGTACCCATAAAAAGCGCAAAGGCCGGAGGACAGACCGGCCGCGTCGCCACAGAGGTGATGTATGACATCGTAATGAACAGGTATGAATTCGGAAACATGCACGACCCATCCGTCTATCTGGATGAAACCATTGTCCGGATGACCATGAACCTGAGGAACAACTTCTACCGCCTGGCCATTGCCCTGGTTGAAGAAGAGCGCCATGACTCCGCCGTTATGGTGATGAACCGCTGCCTTGAAGTGATCCCGGAGGAGACGGTTCCCTACAACATCTTCATGGTACCTATGGCCGAGGTGTATTTCGAAGCCGGAGCACCGGAGAAAGGCAGCGCACTGGCACTCCGAATGACCGAAGTTTTCGCCGATGAGCTCGGTTACTTCTTCTCATTCAAGGGATCAAAGTCAGGACTTTATAATTATGAAAAACAACAACACCTGGCTATGCTCCAGCGCATCATGGATATCGCCGACACCTGGAACGACCCGGAGCTGGGCGACAGGGCACAGGCGGCGTTTGAAGTGTATTACAGGATGTACAGGGAAGAGTAGAAAACATGGTATATGATGCCTGCTTGCCGGTTTACCCACCGAAGGAGGGCAGGCAGGTATGAAGTCCAAATGATAAAAAGTGTTTTTGATTGTTTAATACGGCGACAATTGACATCACACTTCATACATCATATTTCATACCTCATACATCAGTAAGATCAGCTTCCTGCCGGAAAAATGTTTTCAGGAATTATTTGCGTGTTAAAAAAAGTTTCCGATCTTTGCACTCCTTTTTGATAAATACCGAATTGCCATGTCGAAGGTTTGCCAGATCACAGGAAAACACATGATGGTGGGCAACAGCGTCTCCCACTCCAACATCAAGACCAAACGCAGGTTCTATCCCAACCTGCAGACCAAACGGTTTTTCGTACCCGAAGAGAACAGGTGGGTTACCCTGAAGGTATCGGCTGAGGGCATCCGGCACATCAACAAGAAAGGCATATCGGAATGTCTGAAGGAAGCCCGCGAAAAAGGTTTCATAAAATAGCGCCTTTTTCAATGAAATATCAAAGCTGCCCGGACAAGGCAGCTTTCTTTTTCACTGGTTCAATCCGTTGTAATTCTCCCTTCATCTTCATCCAAACGGTGCGGCAACTGGAAGATGACATCTGCAGGTGTAAAATAATCCTCATCATTTACCCGTTTCATAGGTCATTCGACCCATAACGAAACTGCGTATCTTTGCCGGGATGCCGTTACGCCCTGTCATCTTTGTCATTATCACGGTCTCGGCCCTTTACCTCCAGGCCCAGGTGAGCGACGATGAGCTCGTTCAGTTCTCCGGCGTGGTGGTGACAGCCGACAGCCTTCATCCCGTTCCATTCACCAACATCTACCTCCGGAACACATGGCGGGGAACAGTGGCGGACTATTTCGGCTATTTTTCCATCGTAGCACGGAAGAACGATACTGTGGAATTTTCGGCCATGGGATTCAAAAAAGGAGTGTTCGTGATTCCTGACACCATTACCGCCAGGCGCTATTCCCTCATTCAGGTGATGACGGCCGACACGGTTCTGTTGCCCCAGACGGTGATCTATCCCTGGCCGACCAAGGAGCAGTTCCGGGATGCCTTCCTGAACTTCGACGTGCCGGATGACGATCTGGTCAGGGCCCAGCGGAACATTGACATGGCAGAGCTGCGAAGCTGGGATCAGGAATACCCGGCGGATCCGGGTCTGAATTACAAGTATTCGATGAAGGGATATACCGACAGGCTGTATTATATCGGGCAACTTCAGCCCATCACCATTCTGAATCCTTTTGCCTGGGCACAGTTCATCAAAGCCTGGAGGGAAGGAAAATTCAAACGTCAGGAGAACCAGTAAGTGAACGCTTCGATGATCCTTCGCGCCGGGTGGATGGGATGGTTTCTGGCACTCATGGCCTTTCAGGGATGGTGCCAGGGAACGGGAACCGTGTCGGGCCGCATTACTGACGAGAAGGGGAAGCCGATGGAGCTGGTCAATGTGGCCATATCCGGCTTGCCGGGAGGGACAGTCACCGACCGAAACGGCAATTATGAGTTGAGTGTTCCGGCCGGCAATGAGGTTTTCGTGGTGGTCTCCTTCATCGGTTACCGCAAGGAGGTGGAAGCGGTCGTGCTTGCTCCGGGAGAGCGCCGGGAGGTCAATATATCCCTTGTACCCGTCTCAACAGACCTTCCCGAAGTCGAGGTCGAGGACGAGCAGATCAGGCAGACCAACCTGATCCGTATCGACCCGAAGATCGCCACCGTGATACCCACGGTATCGGAGGGGATACCTACCCTCCTGAAAACCCTCCCCGGGGTGACCTCCACCAGCGAGCTCAGCTCACAGTATTCCGTCAGGGGCGGCAACTTCGACGAGAACCTGATCTACGTCAACGACATCGAGATTTACCGGCCGTTCCTGATCCGCTCCGGGCAACAGGAAGGGCTGAGCTTTGTCAACTCCGACCTGGTCTCTTCCCTCCTCTTTTCGGCCGGCGGGTTCGAGGCAAAGTACGGCGACAAAATGTCATCGGTCCTTGACATACAGTACCGGAAACCTTCCGCTTTCGGAGGATCCGCCTCCGTGGGCCTTCTGGGCGGATCATTCCACCTGGAAGGTCTGGCATTGAAACGGAAGTTCTCCTATCTGCTGGGTGTGCGGCACAAAACAAATGAATACCTGCTGAAGACCCTGGAGGTGAAGGGCGACTATAAACCGTCCTTCACCGATGTCCAGGGACTGATGGGCTATCATATCTCTCCGAAGGTGGAGTTATCCTTTCTGGGAAATGCATCCATCAACCATTACGAGCTGGTGCCGGAGAGCCGACAGACCGATTTCGGCACCTATCAGCAGGCCCGGAGGCTGACCATCTACTTCGAGGGGCAGGAGGTGGATGAATACATGACCTGGCTGGGGGGGCTGACACTCACCTACAAGCCGGCCCGTAACATCCGTCTGAAGCTGATCGCCTCGGGCTACCAGGCCACCGAAAACGAGACCTATGACATCCTTGGGCAGTATTTCATCGGTCTTGTGGAGACCAACCAGGCTTCGGAGGAGTTTGGCAACGTCATTGAGACCCAGGGGGTGGGATCGTTCCTGGACCACGCCCGGAACCGTATGGATGCAGAAGTTTATAACATCGGCCACAGGGGCAGTGTGGAGTCCGGACACCGGTTCCTTCAATGGGGTGTGAACTTCCAGCAGGAAAAGATTGACGACCGGATGAACGAATGGGCCATGATCGACTCGGCCGGCTATTCCCTCCCACGGCCACCTGATTCGGTAGGATACACCCATCCGGCCGCACAACCCTACATACCCTTCGAAATCCATGAACTGATCAAATCACGATACACCCTCAACACCAGCCGTCTTTCGGGATTTATACAGCATACCTGGGGCAATGAACCGGACAGTGCCGGTCTCTCCTTCACGGCCGGCATCCGGTCCAGCTACTGGGACCTGAACGGGCAACTGCTCTTCAGCCCCCGCGCATCCCTGGCCTGGGATCCGGGCTGGGAATGGGATATCCTGTTCCGCCTCTCCGCCGGATTCTATTATCAGCCGCCCTTCTACAAGGAGATGAAGGATCTGAAAGGCAGGATCAACCCTTCCCTGAAAGCACAGGAGTCATACCAGGTGGTAGCCGGCAGCGACTGGAACTTTAAAGCCTGGAACAGGCCATTCAAATTTGTAACGGAGGTCTATTACAAATACCTGAACAGACTGGTGCCCTATATCGTCGACAATGTCCGCCTGAGATATTATGCCGCCAATAACTCCCGGGGTTATGCCGCCGGGATCGAAATGAAGGTGAACGGGGAGTTCGTCAGGGGAATCGAGTCCTGGGCCAGCCTTTCGGTAATGCGGACAGAGGAGGACATCACCGATGACGTTGCTACGGATGCCTCCGGCAACACATTCCAGCCGGGGTACATCCCCCGTCCCACCGACCAGCGGGTGACCTTCAGCATGTTTTTCCAGGATTATCTTCCGCGCAATCCGACCTACAAGATCAGCCTGACCCTCTTGTTCGGCACCGGACTGCCCTTCGGCCCCCCGGATTCGGAGAAGTACCGGCACACCTTCCGCATGCCCCCTTACCGCCGGGTGGATATCGGATTCTCAAAGGAGATTATCGGGGAGATGACGCGGTTCACGCGCGGGAATCCTTTCAGGGTTCTCGAATCGCTCTGGCTGACAGCGGAAGTGCTGAATCTGTTCCAGGTGAACAACACGGTTTCCTACACCTGGGTAACCGACATTTACGGGCTTCAGTACGCTGTACCGAACTATCTGACCCCCCGTCAGATCAATGTCAGGCTCATCGCCAGGTTCTGAGGGGCGTAACCCGGATCATCCCGAATCAAACGTTCCTCAGTTTCCGAAGCAGATAACGGGAAATGTTATGTTCCATAAAGTATGTGCAAATGCGGCACTTAACGGTTTACTCATTCTGGGAAGCGAGGGCCGGGCCAGCGCCTACCGGGAGCAGGTCGAGTGAGGCGATCATCTCCCTGATCACAAGGGTCATCCTCGGTTCCACAAGGCTTGCAGCATCGATCACGTCATCATGGGTGATCTCGACGATCTTGCCCTCCACTCCCAGGTCGGAGATAACCGATACGGCAAAGCAGGGAAGCAACATGTGACGTGAAACGATGGCTTCCGGGACGGTGGACATCCCCACGGCATCGGCACCGATTATCCGAAGGTATTTGTACTCTGAAGGTGTTTCAAATGTAGGTCCGGAGACCGCTGCGTAAACGCCCACCTGGAAGTTGATGTTATGGTGCCGGGCGATCTTGGTAGCCTGCCGGATGACCCGTTTGTCATAGACATCACTCATGTCCGGAAAGCGGGGCCCGAGCTCCTTGTCGTTTCGTCCGATCAGGGGATTATCGCCCATCAGGTTGATATGATCCCTGATGATCATCAGGTCCCCGATCTCGAAATCAGGATTCACACCACCGGCTGCATTCGACAGGATCAGAAGACGGATGCCCAAAGAACGCAGCACCCGGATGGGAAAGGTGATCTCCTGCATGGAATATCCTTCGTAATAATGGAAGCGCCCCTGCATCGCCACAACCGCCTTCCCTCCCAGTATTCCGAAAATGAGCTGTCCTTCATGGCCCTTCACTGTCGAGACCGGGAAGTTGGGGATATCCTTATAAGGAAGTACATCACTGATGTCGATCTCCTTCACCAGTCCGCCCAATCCCGTTCCCAGCACGATACCGATCTCCGGTGTCACAGCGGTTGCAGACCTTATAAAATCAGCTGTTTCCTTGATTTTTTCTAACATAATCCTTGATTATCCTTTCAAACTCCTTCCTGTCCTGCTGATGGATATCCACACACACAGGGATATAGCATACCGGGATATCCCGGAAGTGAGCCTGCGCCCCTGCACCTGTCAGACGGCCCAGATCCTTTTCCGTGGTCACGATCACCCGGTTCCTTGAGACCAGCCGGTCATACGCCCTGAGGATATCTTGCATATCATCCTCCGTATACCGGTGATGATCAGGGTAACGGAGCACATCGAGCTCTTCGCAAAAGCCTCTGAGGTGCTGTTCCAGGGGATAGGTATTGGCCACCCCGGCCACCAAAAGTACTGAATAATACTTTTTCTGCTCTCCGCAGGAAACGTTACCCGGAAACGGTTGCCAGTCCTCATGACGAAGGTATGAAAAGAACAGTTTTTGGTGTGCCGAAGGTTTGAGTTCCTCCCTGATCTGCCGGCGTATGATGGGCGACAGGACCGGGTCCGTTTTGGTAACGATGATCATATCCGCCCTGCGGGCACCCATCCGGAACTCCCTGAGCGTACCGGATGGCACGACATAGTCCCTGACATACAGATTTCTGTAGTCCGTCAATAAAATGGAAAGCCCGGGTCTGATATAGCGGTGTTGAAAGGCATCATCCAGAAGGATCACCTGGGGGGACGGGGTCATCTGCATCAACTGCCTGACTCCCAAAACCCTGCTCTCCGAAACGGCGACCTGTATCCCCGGGAATTTCCGGAAAACCTGCAACGGCTCATCCCCTGCCTCACCGGCCGTCGAATCCACGGTCAAGAGCCTGAAACCTCTCGTATTCCTTTTATATCCGCGACTCAACACGGCGATCCTGTATTCCGGCTCCAGCAGCCTGATCAGGTATTCAATATGCGGAGTCTTACCCGTGCCGCCAAGGCTCAGATTACCCACAGAGATTACAGGCAGACCGAAGGATTCTGACCGAAGAATACCCCAGTCAAAAAGCTTGTTCCTGATCCAGACAATGAAGCCATACAGGAAAGAGAACGGCAACAATATGAAGGATAGGAAATTCATGCCCTAAAGTTACTCCGAAAAATGATACATTAAAATAACATATCGATGTTCCAAAACTGTATTGGGGATTCCATCATGGTCACAGGGTCTTCATTCGACATTTTCCTCTTTGGGCTACCTTTGAAAAAAAAACTGATGAAGACACTACTGGGACAGATTCTGGATGCCCTGGAAGCAGCAGCTCCACTGTTGCTGCAGGAGGAGTATGACAATTCGGGGATCATTCTGGGTGATCCCGGGCAGGAGATACGCCGGGCCCTGGTGTCGGTGGATGTTACCCCGGAGGTGATCTCCGAGGCCGTCGGGAGGGACTGTGACCTGGTCATCGCCCACCACCCGCTGATCTTCAAGGGGATAAAAAGGATCGGGCATTCAGGGATCACGGATCAGTGTATCCGGATGGCCATCACACACAACATTGCCGTATGCGCGATGCATACCAACCTGGACCATGCGGGAAGCGGGGTGAATCACTGGCTTGGAGTAAAGATGGGACTCACCCGGATGAAGGTGTTACGACCCAGGGAAGGGATGTTGCGAAAGCTGGTCACCTTTTGTCCCTCAGATCATGCAGAACGCCTGAGGGAAGCCCTTTTCGCCTCCGGTGCAGGTCATATCGGCCGGTACGACAGCTGCAGCTTCAACACATCCGGTTTCGGCACCTTCAAGGGATCAATGGAGTCCCATCCGTATGTCGGTGAACGGGGTAAACTGCACATCGAGGAAGAAACCCGGATTGAGACGATATATCCGGCTCATCTGGAGCCGATTATTCTGCAAACCCTGATGCAAACCCACCCCTATGAGGAAGTGGCATACGATATCTACCCGTTGCAGAACCGGTTCCATGGCGCCGGCAGCGGTATAACCGGCCTGCTGGAGAAGGAAATGGAAGAGACCCATTTTCTGGATCATGTCCGTTCGGTCACCGGTGCCGGGATGCTTCGCCATTCGAAATTAACAGGCAGGCCCGTCAGAAGAGTGGCGGTCTGCGGCGGTTCAGGGGTTTTCCTGACCGGCGATGCCCTCAGGGCAGGTGCGGAGGCTTTCGTTACCGCTGATATCCGCTACCATGACTTCTTCGAGGCCAATGGCAGGATACTCCTCGTGGACGCCGGGCATTACGAAACGGAACAGTTTTCAACCGTGGCCATTGCCGGAATATTGAATGAAAAAATACCTAATTTTGCAATCCTGATTTCCAGAACAAATACCAATCCGGTCTGCTACAGATAATTATCAGGTAATATGGCAAGCAAAGCAAAAGAAAAGAAAGAACCAAAGGTCCCGATTGTGCCGACAGAAGAGGAGGTGACCATCGAGAAGAAGATGACCGCACTCTACTCATTACAGCAAATCGATTCCCAGATCGACAAGATACGTATCATTCGCGGTGAGCTGCCCCTCGAAGTCCAGGACCTGGAAGATGAGATTGCGGGTCTGGAGACCCGGATCAGCAATTACCAGGACGAGACCGAGCAGATGAAACAGCAGATTGCGGAGAAAAAAAACGCCATCAAGGACAGCGAGGCCCTGATCAAAAAATATGAAGCCCAGCAGATGAATGTCCGCAACAACAGAGAATATGACTCTCTGACCAAAGAAATCGAATTCCAGAACCTGGAGATCCAACTTTCTGAAAAAAGGATAAAGGAGTTCACCTTCAAATCGGAAGCCATTGCCGAAGAGATCGAAAAAGCGCGGAAGCTCCTGGAAGAAAGAATAAACGATCTGGAGCTCAAAAAGGGTGAGCTGAAAGACATCGTTGCAGAAACGGAGAAGGAAGAACAAGACCTGATCGCTAAATCGAAGGAGTATCAGAAATACATTGAGGACAGGCTGCTGGCCGCCTACACCCGCATCCGGAAAAATGTTCGGAACGGCCTGGCCGTCGTTCACATCGAAAGGGATGCCTGCGGCGGTTGTTTCAATACAATACCTCCCCAACACCAGCTCGACATCCGGATGCATAAAAAAATCATCGTGTGCGAATATTGCGGCCGTATCCTGGTGGATCATGCCATAGTCGAAAAGGTGAATTCATAATTATCCGGTTTCCCGGCGCTCCGGAAAGGCAGCTGCCCGGATACACATCCTTTGTCCTTATGCATCTCCCAGTACCTGGCTTGGCATTTTAAAGGAACGGAAGTAGATTTGTACCCATAAATATCCGATCCCAATCATTCAAACAACAAAGGGATGACCCGTACCCTGCCAGTCTTTGTATTACTGATCGCTTTCCTGACTGGCAGGGGACAGTATACCTATGATTTCAACCAGCGTTGCGCCAGAGCTTATGAGGAGGTCATCAGCCTACGGTTTGACAAGGGGCGGGAGATGATATGTGAAGAAATGCAGATCCACCCCGAAAACAACATCCCATACCTGATCGAGAATTACATTTATTTCCTGACCCTTTTCATCGGTGAGGATGAGAGGGATCTGGACCGGATGAAAAATGAGCGGGGCCATATCTTTGAGAGGCTGGATAAAGGCACACATGAATCCCCGTGGTACCGGTATGCCCTGGCACAATATTACCTCCAGTGGGCATTCGCCCGGACCAAATTCAGGGAATATCTGCCGGCACTGAAGGAGATCAACAGTGCCTACCGGTTGCTGGAAAAAAACAATGAACTTTATCCGGGCTTCCTTCCCAACATGGTCAGCCTGGGATTGATCCATACCCTGATCGGGACGGTACCCGACAACTTCGAATGGATCAAAAATATCGCCGGAGTGGAGGGAACCGTCAACCAGGGTGTCGGCGAACTCATCCATGTCATGGATGCCACGGAAGATCAGCCTGAATACCTGTATCTCCGGACTGAATGTCTGTATTACCTGAGCTTCATTCAGACCAACCTGACCGCGGAAAAGGAGCAAACGCTCGATTATGCCGGATGGTACCGGGAAAAAGGGCTTATTGAAAGGAATCCCCTGATACAATATGCCGTTTCGAGAATATTTATGGTCAATGGGATGAACGACGAGGCCCTTGGTGTCCTCATGAGCCGATCCATGGGAGATGAATATTACCCATTCTGGTATCTCGATTACCTGACCGGACTGGGTAAGCTTTACCGGGGGGATGATGATGCGGTCATATACCTGCTCCGCTTTGTGATCAATTTCCGGGGCATCAACTATATCAAGGCCGGGTATCAGAAGATCGCATGGTTCTACCTGCTCAGGGGTGATGAAAATAAATACACTGAATATATGAACCGGGTGCTGGATTATGGTTCCAGCATCGTGGATGACGACAAACAGGCCGAAAGGGAAGCCCGCAAGGGACCCGTTCCCAATACACTGCTGCTCAGGGCCAGGCTTCAGTTCGACGGCGGTTACTACGAACAGGCAGCTGCCACTCTGCTGGCCGGGGAGGCCAAAAAACATATCCGGGATCAAAGAGACACCCTCGAGGTACTCTACCGGCTTGGCAGGATTTACCATGAATGGGGGAAAACGGAACAGGCAATCCCCTATTACATCCAAACCATCGGGAGAGGCGCCCAGTCACCCCATTACTATGCCGCCAATTCAGCCCTCAAGCTGGGAAATATCTATGAAGAACGCGGAATGATGGAAGAAGCCCTGAAATACTACAAAATGGTGCCTCAGATGAAGAATGAGGAATACCGGAACAGCATCAGCCAGAAAGCCAAAGCAGGGCAGAACAGGCTGGAAAGAAAACGGTAATTTACTCCATCCCCTTTCCCTCAGCCAAACCCATCATTTACCCTCCTCATCCTGCCGTTCCAAAAATGGGACTTGACACCGGTATGTTTCTATGTGTATCTTTGTTTGTTTAGGAATGTCAGTTTATTATGCCATTTAGAATGTAATTCTATCGATTTATGTTGATTATTTTCTCATTTATTTGTATCTTTCGAGATTAATTCTTTAACCGGATCATTCATAAGCATATTGATAACAACAATACCAAATCCACAAGCCATGAAAAATCTGATTTTTCCCCTTTTTCTGGTATGTATTTTTTTCTCCCTGCCGTCCAGAGGCCAGGGAATTACCGGTTCCGGTGATCCCGCAGGACCGGGCAGCATGCCTTATTATGACTGCGAGAACAACTGCATCGAGATCATGTTCGATGAATCCTCGCGTGTACGTCTCCGGGAGGGTATCCCGGTCGATCTGAGGACAGATGCGCTGAAAGGTGTCAATGAAGTGCTGGGTACGCTTGCATGGCACCAGTGGCAACGGATCTGTGATGTACCTGAAGAGACTGTCGACTCCTGGCAGGAGAACGGTGAGAGGAACACCGGCAAGCCTGTATATAACCTGAACAATATTTACAGGCTGCATATTCCGGAAACAGAGGGCATATGGAAGTTCTGTGAGGAGATGGAAGCCCTTCCGGGGGTGTATATGGCACGTCCGGTGCCCAAACCGGTAGTGGCGCCCCTTCCTGGCAACTATCAGCCTCAGCAGGTTTATGAAGATCCGGTGAGCACCGGCCCGCCCACAGGCATTGATGCCGAATATGCCTGGACCCAGACGGGCGGAACAGGAAGCGGCATCACCGTCTGTGACCTGGAGTACAGCTGGAATTACAATCATGCAGATGTCACCAAGGGACCGGGTTCAGCCCTGAATTCATGGACCGACCCCTTCAGCAACACCAACCACGGAACGGCCGTCATCGGCGAAATGGTCTCCGACAACAACGGATGGGGCACCACTGGGATTTGTTATAACAGCGGCCTGCTGACCTGCGGCACCTACTACGGATCACCTGCCTACTGGAATGTCCCCGGAGCTATCGCCCTGGCCATCGCAGCCCTGCAACCAGGCGATATCATCCTGCTGGAGCAGCAGTGGGACTATACCGGCAACGCAGGCTATGTGCCCATCGAGTGGTGGAACAACTATTCACCGTCCGCCCAGACGAACAACGCCGTGTACGCCGCCATCGTCAATGCCATCTCCAACGGCATCCATGTAGTGGAAGCCGGCGGCAACGGCAACGTGAACACCGGCAGCATGACATGGTACGGTGATTCGGGAGCCATCATTGTCGGTGCAGGCGGAGCCACCGCTTCCAATGACCTGACCAGACTCTCCTTCTCCAGCTATGGTCCCCGCTTCAACCTGCAGGGCTGGGGCGAGAAAGTGGTGACCACTGGATACGGAGATTTGTACAGTTCCCAGGGTGTAAACTACTACTACACATCCACTTTCAGCGGCACATCAAGCGCTTCTCCCATTGTGGCCGGGGCTGTGGCCTGTCTTTCCGGATACTGGCTGGCCAATATCTCCACCATCCCGCCCACTCCGGCATTTGTAAGGTCTCATCTGGCTACCTATGGCACACCCCAGGTGACGCCACCTTCCGGTAATATCGGACCCAGACCGGATCTGGGAAATGCCATACCCAATATTCCTCCCCAGACTTACTACGACTGGGGAGACGCACCGGATCCCACCTACCCCACCCTGGCTACCAGCAACGGGGCCAATCACCCCCTCGACGGAATCACATTCATGGGTGCATTGGTCGACCCTGAGGGAAATGGACTACCGCATCCGCAAGCATTGGGTGATGACCTGAACAACCTGGCCGATGAGGATGGGGTCACCTTCCTCACCCCGTTATCGCCCGGCTCAACAGCCAATATACAGGTAGTTGCCTCGGTCCAGGGATTCCTGAGCGCCTGGATCGACTTCAATGCCAACGGCACATGGGGTGACCCGGGTGAACAGATCTTCAATACCGCCGCACTGGCCGCCGGGACGAACAACCTCAGCTTCCCTGTACCCTTCACCGCACCTCCCGGAGCCCAGACATTCGCGCGGTTCAGGTTCATTAATGTACCTATCGCACTTCCCTTTTACTCCCAGGGTCCTTCCGGAGAAGTGGAGGACTATATGGTAATCATTGAAGAGTCACAGAAAGACTGGGGTGACGCACCCGATGCGCCCTATCCGACCCTGGCTGCCAGTAACGGTGCCAATCATCAGATCGACTGGGTCACATACCTGGGTAACCAGGTAGACCCTGAACCGGACGGCCAGCCCGATCCCCAGGCATTGGGCGATGACAACGATATCATCTATCCGCCTCCCAATGACGACGAGGACGGTGTTGTGTTCACCACCCCCCTCTATCCCGGTCAGCCGGCTACGGTGCAGGTGACTGCATCCGCTCAGGGTTATCTCAACACCTGGATTGATTTCAACATGAACGGCTCCTGGGCCGATCCGGGCGAACAGGTGTTTGTAGATTTCCTTATCGGCCCCGGGACGATCTTCCTTAACTTCGCCGTTCCTTCACCCAATCCTTCCGGCCAGACCTATGCCCGTTTCCGGTTCTGCACCATGCAGGGACTGACATTCACGGGCGGTGCACCTGACGGTGAGGTTGAAGATTATGAAGTATGGATCGAGGAAGGAGATCAGTTCGACTGGGGTGATGCACCGGATGCACCCTACCCCACCCTGGCTGGCAGCAACGGTGCCAACCACAAGATCGACTGGGTCACCTTCCTGGGTGGCCAGATCGATGCCGAGCCGGACGGCCAGCCCGATCCCAATGCCCTCGGCGATGACAATAACGGTGCACCTGATGAAGACGGTGTGGTATTCAACGGACCCTTCAGTCCCGGAATGACCACCAGCATTACCGTTTTCGCCAATGTTCCGGGTGTGCTGAATGCATGGTTCGATTTCAACATGAACGGCTCATGGGCCGATCCGGGAGAACACGTATTCGTCGATGTCACACTGGCATCGGGTGGAAATAACCTCCTGGTGCCGGTACCGGCCGGTATCGGTTTCGGTCAGTCCTTCGCCCGGTTCCGCTTCAGCAACTTTACCGGCCTCACCTTTACGGGAACGGCCTCCAACGGCGAAGTGGAAGACTATGAGTTCTGGATCGAACAGGGTGGAACCGACGGTGAGTTCGGTGATGCCCCTGAAGGATCCCTGGGATATCCCGGCCTGGGTGTCATGGGACAGTTCCCCACCTGTAGCAATGTCCCCGTATCCGGCTGGGTACAGCATATGAATTACGGGGCCTGGATGGGACCGCAGATAGACTTCGAAACCGAAGGCAATGCGGGATTCTGCCCATTGTTCAATCCCAACACATACGACATGGATGAATGCCAACAGGACGGCGACGCAGGGTTGCTCTTCCCCGACAGTTATACGATCACGGGAGCCATCGGATCAGAGACGGTCATTCCCTGTCCCGGTGCCATTGGAGTAACTTTCCTGACAGGCCCTTGCCAAAGTGTGGTTTGGGGAATCAATATGGACATAGACCTCCACAATCATATACCTACCGGCTCGCAGGCTTACCTGAACATAGTGATCGACTGGGACCAGAACGGTTCGTGGGGTGGTTCCGTCCAGTGCCCGGGTATTATCCAGCCCATCCCCGAACACGTACTGGTCGATTTCCCCGTCCCGATCCCCTGGGATGGACCGGCAAGCGCCCTGGTGCCTCCGGTATTCATGGCGGGCCCCAACACCGGCTACTTATGGATGAGGATCACCATTTCCGACCTACCTGTAGGAACGGGTTGGGACGGCTCCGGTGTGTTCGACTACGGCGAATCGGAAGATTTCCTGATTGCGGTCGGCACTGCCAACCTCGACTGGGGTGACGCACCCGATCCCTCATACCCCACCCTGGCGGTCAGCCTGGGTGCCAGTCATGTGGTGGACGGCATCACCTTCCTGGGCAACTCAGTGGATGCAGAGATGGACGGACAGCCCGATATCAACTCCCTGGGCGACGATAACGACGGGAATGACGATGACGACGGCGTGATCTGGACCAATTACCTTTATCCGGGTATTACCACCAACGTAAAGGTCACCGCCTCCGTGCCCGGCTTCCTCAGTGCCTGGTTCGACTTCAATGACAACGGATCCTGGGCAGATGCCGGAGAGCAGATCTTTACCGATGTCAACCTGCCCGCCGGTTCCACAACGCTTTCCTTTACCATTCCGGCCAGCGCCGTACCGGGCATCACCTATACCCGGTTCCGTTTCAGCACCATACAAGGATTAAGCTACACGGGCCAGGCACCCGATGGTGAGGTGGAAGATTATCGTGTGGGTATCCTGCAGCCGGGCGGTGACGGGATCATCGTCCCGGATCCGAACCTGGCCCTGGTACAGAATGAGATATCCATGGCCCTGCTGCCCGGTGTCACCCCGGGTGTTCCCGCCGTCCTTCTGGCAGCCTATAACGATCATCCGTTCCCAGGCGGGCCCGGTCTGGGCGTCAGCTACAGCAATGACGGAGGGCTCACCTGGAATCCCCAGAACCTGCCATACCCGTTCAATCCTTTCGGCGGGGTTCCGTTCGTGGATGCCTTCGATCCCACGGCCACGGCTGACGGCAACGGGGACCTCTATGCCGCCCATATATCAACGGACTACAACTGGGGCACCGGCCCGGTCAGCGGACTGTTTGTCCACAAGTCCACCACAGGCGGCGCTACCTGGACAGGCCCCTACACGGTGGCCATTGACGGACCGCCTTCCGGATCACCCGACCCGAACTACCGGTTCAATGACCGGTGCCAGATAACGGCCGACATCAACCCGGCGAGCCCGTATTACAACAATCTCTATATCGTCTGGATCAAAGACAGGGGCTGGAACATGCCGCTGCCTTATGGCGACATCTACTTCTCCTCATCCACCAACGGTGGATTGACCTGGAGCCCCGCCGTCACCATCAACCAGACCACCAACAACATGGGCAACATGCCCGTACCGGCAGTCGCACCGGACGGTACCTTATACGTCTGCTGGGTGGATTACAACGTGCTGACCGGAGGCGTGGGCACGATATTCCTGGATTATTCCACCAACGGGGGGAATACCTGGCTGTCCACCGATATCCTGGTCAGGACTGTGAACCTGCCACCCATCAACCTGAACGGAGGCACCGATGCCCGGGCGAAGGGCGCTGCCGTGATACAGGTATCGCCATTCAATCCGCAGCAGATCTATATCACTTATGCGGAGATGATCGTTGGGACTCCTGATGAGGCGGACATCTTCTTTATCCAGTCACCTGATGCCGGCCTTACCTGGACCAATCCGCTGCGCGTGAACGACGACCTAACCACCTGCGATCAGGTGATGCCGTGGATGGACATCAAGCCCAACGGCACCATCGACATCGCATGGTATGACCGGCGCAATGATGCAGCCGACCTCTTCTGGGACGTATACATCGCTACCAGCACGAACTCGGGAACCTCCTTCAGCCCGAATGTCATGCTCAATGACATCAGCTATAACACCCCGGCAACCATTGTCGGACCCTGGATGGGAGAATACCTGGGCCTGGTGGTGGATGCCACCCATGCCTATATAGGCTTCACCTCATCGGTACCTGATATCAACGGGGATATCCTCTTCGACCGGTACGAGAATCCTGAACCGGAGATCGACTTCGGTGATGCGCCCGATCCACCCTATCCGACCCTGTTCGCCAGCAACGGAGCCCGCCATATCATTGACGGTGTCACGTTCATGGGTGGCGGGGTGGACAGCGATCCTGACGGACAGCCGGATCCTAACGCCCTGGGGGACGACAATGACGGGAACGACGATGAAGACGGTGTCGTGCTGCCGGCCAAGCTGTATCCGGGAGGTACAGCCGCCATCCAGGTTACCGTTTCCGTCACCGGATATTTCAACGGCTGGATCGATTATAATCTGAACGGAAGCTGGGGTGATCCCGGTGAGCAGGTATTCACCGATGCA